>JBBABD010000021.1 GCA_041657845.1 Parcubacteria group bacterium | reverse complement strand
TATTCCGGTAAAGCCGGCTGTCGATCATCCTTGGAGAAAATTTCAATATTCTAAAAATTAACAAAATTGTCCAAAGCGGACATTTTTATTTCCCGCAAAAGCGGACATTTCTATTTCCTCTTTACACCAAAAATCCATTTGTTGGATTTTTTTGTTTTTAATGATATAATTTGAGGTATGAAAAAGGTTGTAATATTAATTTTTTGCCTATCATTGACCCTGGTTTTTTCCGCTTGTTCTTTGAGTAGCAGTACTTCCACCTCTAGCACCAGCACCACCAAACAAGTAGGAAGTTTTTTGAAATCTTTTGATGGCGGAAAGAATTGGGAGAATAAAGTCAAAATTGACGACAAAACGAATGTCGGAACTTACAACGTTCTTTCTATGGAGGCTAGCTCCAAGGACGGAGGCGTTGTTTATATAGGCACAGAAAAGAATGGTTTGTTTGTAACTAGAAACGACGCGGAAAATTGGGAAAAGCTAGTCTTTCCTTTGGCTAAAATATATGGATTGGCTGTAGACAAAAATAACGATCAAACGATTTATGCTAGTGGAGTTTTGAATTCCAGAGCAAAAATTTACAAAAGCATAAACGGAGGAAAAGATTGGGTTGAAATATATACCGAACCTGCAAACGGTTCAATCATTTCTTCTTTAGAAATAAGCAACAAAAATTCCAGCGTTTTGTATTCCGGAACAAGCGAAGGGATGATATTTAAAACATCTGATGGAGGACAGACTTGGAAAAATATTTTTAAAGCCAGCGCTCCTGTAATATCCATTGCTTTTGATGCCGTTAATGACGACGCTATTTACTTCGGAGTTTATAATTCAGGATTATTGAGAACTCTCGATGGAGGAAATAATGTTGAAGATATCAATAAAATTAATATTGGAAAAGCCGACAATAAAAGCCTTTTTTCTAAACTGAATGTTTATTCAATAGAAATCGATCCCAAAAATTCAGGCAGTTTTTATGTCGGGACAAAGTCCGGATTGTTTAGAGGGAGTGATTTTGGCAGCAAATTTGAGGAAATCAATATTCTGGAAAGCTCAAAAGAGTTTCCCATAAGAGCGATTGCTATCAATCCTCAGAATTCCAATGAAATAATTTATAGCAATTCTGGAGTAATTTATCGTTCAACTGATGGAGGAACGACTTGGTTGACATTCCAGCTGAATACTGATAAAGTCGCACAGGTTTTGAGGTATAATTTATTCAATGCGAATACTATTTATATAGGACTTCGTAAAATATAAATAACTACGAATTACGAATCAATTACAAATATACAAATATACGAATTTATATTGCCATGTTCATTTGTAATTAATAATAGGTAAAAATTATGTACAAAAGTATAGTTGACAGCAAAAAGGCAGATTTGGAAGGAGCCATCGAACATCTCAATCAGGAGATGGGAAAAATCAGGACAGGAAGAGCCAATCCGGCTTTGGTGGAGAATATGATGGTTGATTATTATGGAGTCAAGACCCCGCTAAAACAAATTGCCAGCATTAATGCTCCGGAATCCAGGTCGCTTGTCATTCAGCCGTGGGATAAGGGCGCTCTTGTTTATATCGAATCAGCCTTGCGAGAATCAGATTTGGGTTTTAATCCCAATAATGACGGACAGGCGATTAGAATAAATATTCCTTCTCTTACTGAAGAAAGAAGAAAGGAATTAGTTAAAGTTTTAAACCAAAGAGCGGAGGATGCGAAAATATCCGTTCGGAACATCCGGGAAGAATCTTGGAAGGAAATTCAAGAAGCGGAAAAGGAAGGGAAAATGTCAGAGGATGATAAATTTTTAGGGAAAGACTATCTCCAAAAAATTGTAGATGAATACAATAAGAAAATAGAAGAGATTAGAAGCAAGAAAGAAACAGAGATAATGACAATTTAAAATTTCTAATTATTCTAATTAACCTAATTTCTAATCAATGAGCCAATATCTAAATGACCAAATTTTTTAGGATTTGGATTATTGAGATTTGATTAGACCAATTAGAAATTAGATCAATTAGTAATTCACTATTTATGCTAACAGTTTTAGTTTTTGCAATAACTTTGGGAATTCTTGTTTTTGTCCATGAGTTGGGGCATTTTTTGGTAGCACGCAAAAATGGAATTAGGGCGGAAGAATTTGGATTCGGATTTCCTCCGAGGATTTTTGGATTTCAAGTATTAAGAGGCAAAAAAATGAGAAAAGTAGCAGAGAAAGAAGATGTAAGTATTGAAATATCAGATAAGAAAAAGGGAAATACTGAAGTTATTGAAGAAATTATTTCTGATAAAATTATCGAAGTCGATGAATTAGTTTCAGTGAAGAAATACCGTTTCATTTGGGGAAAAAGAAATACAGATAAGGAATGGGAAAACAAAGAAAATTTAGAAGAGGGAACCATCTATTCCATAAATTGGATTCCTCTTGGAGGTTTTGTGAGGATCAAAGGAGAAGATGGGAGCGACAAAAAAGATAAAGACAGTTTTTCCGGAAAACCATCCTGGGTCAGAGTGAAAGTTTTGGGAGCCGGAATAATTATGAATTTTGTCTTGGCTTGGTTTGCAATTTCATTGGGATTATTTATCGGATCTCCTCAGGCCTTGGATGATGGACAAAGCGGGAAAGATTCCAAAATTCAGATTGCTCAGGTTATCTCAGGCACTCCGGCTGAAAAAATGGGAATTAAAGCTGGAGACGAAATAGTTGGGTGCGATCCGCCAGCTGGCGGAGATATTCCCGAATGCCAGCAAAATTTTTCAAGTATTTCTGATGTTCAAAATTTGATAAATGGACGCAGAGGTCAAGAAATAATTTTAGAAATTAAGAGAGGAAAAGAAAGTTTAACGCTAAAGGGAGAACCGAGAGTTGATTATCCGGAAGATCAAGGAGCGCTGGGGATTTCTTTGGTAAGAACCGCTGTTGTCAGTTATCCGTGGTATGAAGCGATATACAAAGGGCTAACAACTGTTTTCAATCTCATTTGGCTGATAGCGGCAACATTGTTCAGTATTATCAAAGATTTGATAGTGGGGCAAAAAGTGAGTGTTGATGTTTCCGGTCCGATTGGAATCGCGTATCTTACCAAACAAGTTACCGATCTTGGGTTTACATACATTCTTCAGTTTATCGCACTTCTCAGCATTAACCTGGGGATTATTAACGGGCTTCCATTTCCGGCGCTGGATGGAGGAAGAATTTTGTTTATTTTGATTGAAAAAATAAAAGGAAAACCGGTGAGCCAGAAAGTGGAGCAATTTGCCCATACTTTTGGATTTATCGCCCTTATTGTTCTCATGATTCTGGTAACGTTTAAAGATTTAATGCGGTTTGATATATTGGATAAAATAAAAAACTTATTTTAAAAGGTCTTTTTAAGACTTAATTCAGGGGTTTTTGTAATCAAATTCAAAAGCGCTTGACAAGACATTAACTTTCAAGTACCATTATCGTTACTTTCTTAATAATTTATGAATCTGCTGATTATTCAGCGGTTCTTTTATTCTTAATATTAAACAAAAAAATGTCACGACTCATTACCAAAGAAGGTTTAAAAAAACTGACTGGCGAACTCGACGAAAGAAAGGGAAAAGTTAGGCAGGAAATTGCCCAAGCCATCAAAGAAGCTAAAGAGCAAGGCGATTTAAGCGAGAATGCGGAATATTCTGAAGCTAAAAGACAGCAGGGAGAAAACGAATCCAGAATTGCGGAATTAGAAATGGTAATCAAAGATTCTAAAGTTGTTGAGCATGACAATAGCACCAAGGATGTCCACATGGAGTCCAAGGTTAAGGTAAAATTCAATGGCAGTGAAATGGAATTTCAGATTGTCGGTTCCAATGAAGCAGATCCGGGAAGCTTTAAAATTTCCAATGAATCTCCAATGGGAAAGGCTTTTATGGAAAAGAAAAAAGGAGATAGGGTTGAAGTTGATACTCCTTCAGGGAAAATAAAATATACGATTTTAGATTTAAAGTAAGAACTTTATACGCTTGAAACTCCGAGTAAAATCGGAGTTTTTTGTTTGCTAAAAACAGCCATTTGGGCTAATATTGAAGTATAAAAATAAAATCTATGTCATTCTGAGTCGCCGCGACGAAGAATCTCGGTATTAGCAAATAAAGCTTTCTTTTATTCGTTCGGGATTCTTCGCGTGGCGCTCAGAATGACGCTTGTATTATGCGGGAAGATATATTAAAAACCAAATTGGAAAAACTGGAAAATTTGAAAAAATCCGGATCGGATCCATATCCGGAAAAATCGGAACGTTCAATGACAAATAAAGAAGCGCTGGATAAATTTGATGGCATTTCCGATGAAATTCATCTGGTGGGACGGCTCAAATCATTTCGTCCAATGGGTGGTTCGGCTTTCGGGCATATCGAAGATGAAAGCGGAAAAATACAAATATTCCTCAACAAGAAAAATGTTGAGGAAAGCAAGTTTAAATTATTTCTAGATAACATTGAAATTGGAGATTTTGTCGAAGTGAAAGGAAAACTTTTTAAGACCAAGAAAGAAGAAAAAACATTGGAAGTAACGGATTGGAAGATATTAAGCAAAAATATTCGTCCGATCCCCACGGAATATTATGGAATTGAAGACACGGAAGAAAAAATCAGAAAGAGATATTTGGATCTAATGATGAATGAGGAAGCCAAGGAATTATTCCGCAAGAAAAGTATTTTTTGGCAGACAGTCAGAAATCACCTCGTTTCCAACGGTTTTTTGGAGGTGCAGAATCCGGTTCTGGAGCATATTCCCGGTGGAGCGGAAGCGGAACCTTTCATAACCCATCACAATGCGTTGGATCAGGACTTTTATCTTCGCATTTCACTAGAGCTTCGACTGAAGAAGCTTTTAGTCGGCGGATACGAAAAAGTGTTTGAAATTGGAAGAGTTTTTCGCAATGAAGGGATTGATCGCGAGCATCTGCAGGAATTTGATCTGATGGAATTTTATTGGGCGTATTCTGATTTGGAAAAAGGGATGGAATTTACCCAAAAGATGTTCAAGGAAATTATTTTCAAGGTGTTGGGCGGATACGAGCATGAATATGAAGGAGAAAAAATAAATTGGGACGTGAAATTTCCAATCGTGGATTACTTTACGGAATTCAAAAAGGAGACAGGCATAGATTTAGAAGCGGACGTGTCCGTCGAAGCGCTTCGCGCGAAGGCGGATGAATTGGGAATAAAATATGAAAAAGGATATAGCAAAGGGAGAATGATCGATACGATTTATAAAAAAACTGTCCGGCAGAAATTAATCCAGCCCTGCTTTTTAACCGGACATCCGATTGAGGTTTCTCCGCTAGCCAAAAAAGACCCAAGCAATCCCAAAAAGGTTTTGCGTTTCCAGATCGTTGCCGGACGAGCAGAGCTTTGCAATGCTTTCGGAGAGCTAAATGATCCAATCGATCAAAAGAAGCGCTTTGAGGAGCAAATGAAAGCCCGAGAAGCGGGAGATAAAGAAGCGCAGATGTTTGATGAGGATTTTGTGGAGGCTTTGGAATATGGAATGCCACCGGCTTTCGGCTGCGGATTTTCCGAACGCTTCTTTGCTTTTATTATGAACAAATCCGTCCGCGAAACCGTAATCTTTCAAGCGGTGAAAGAGAAATAAAATTTATGGGAATCAAAGTTGAATTTAATCCGGATTTGGCATTGCGAAATATCAGTGAATATAAATCTGGAAAAAGAAAAAAGGAAGAGTGTGTCCCAGCTCCTCTCAAGAAAGGAAAAATTTATGATTTTCTGAAAAAAGGACAGAGAAATTATTGGCTAAGCGACGATCCATTTTGGGGGAAAGGCCAGATTCCGCTCGTGGAAACCAGCGGAAATGAAAAACTATCCCGTCCGATTGCCAGCATTAAAATTCTAGAAACCACTCATTTTTTGAATAAAGGCGAAGTTTGGACAAAAGGAAAATATAAAGTTATTGAGATTTTTAAGGATGATAAAATTCATTTTGAAGCTTTGAAAAAAATATGAAAAAGATAATTTTGGCGACAGCTTCACCTTATCGAAAAAGAGCCTTTGAAACGCTCGGTATTGATTTTGAAATTTGCCCAAGCGATATAGATGAAAGATTCAAAAATCGACCGAAAGATCCTAGAAAATTGGTTCTAGAATTAGCTAAGCGAAAATGCGAGGCGGTGGCGGAAAGATATAAAAAAGGGATCATTATCGGTTTTGATTCGGTCGCCTATTGTAATGGAAAAATTTTAGAGAAACCGAAAAATTTGAAGGAAGCTAAGAAAAGAATATTAATGATGTCAAGCCGAAAGTTTGATTTTTATACAGGATTATATATTAAAGACATTGAATCAGGAAAAAATATTGGAAAGATTGCCGAAACAAAAGGAGAAATGAGAAAAATATCCAAGGAAGAAGTAGATTTTTATCATAAGCAAGATCAAAAAGGAATTGGATATGCGATTGGCTTTGATGTGAAATATAATTTTTCTTCCACTTTTGTCAAAGAAATTAGAGGAAGTTATTTAAATTTTTTGGATGGAATTCCCCTGGAAGAAATTTTAGAGATGCTGTATAAAATCGGATTTAAATTGCCTGAAAAACCAAAAATGAAAATTACGGTTTCGGGAAGCATAAAATTTGCCGATAGATTGGTTGAGGTTTACCGAGAGCTAGAAAAAATGGGATACGATCCGATGATGCATGAAGAAATGTTTGGAATTGCTGATGGAAGCGCAAAAAAATTATTGAAGGGAATTGCAACTAATCACGCCAAAATTAAACGTGAAAACAAATTTATTAAATGGTGGCACGATTGCATCAAAAGCGGGGATGCGATATTAGTCTGTAATTATGATAAGAATGGAATTAAAAATTATATCGGCGGAAATACCTTAATGGAGATTGGCTTTGCTCATGTGAATGATAAGAAAGTTTTTTTATTGAATCCTATACCTGAAGACGTTTCATATATAGATGAAATAAAAGCGATGGTCGATGTGGTTTTAAAAGGTAATTTAAATAAAATAAAATAATTTATAAAAAATAAAATTATGCAATGTCAAAAAGAACAAAATTTGGAGAATTGTCCGTGCAGTTATCCGGATTGTCCGAGGAAGGGAATTTGTTGCGAATGCGTTTCTCATCACAGAGAAAAGGGAGAAATCCCAGCCTGTTTTTTCCCGGCGGAAGCTGAGGCAGAAACAGCTAGCGACAGGACTGTCGATAATTTTATAAAATCCTATCAAGAAAACAAGAAAAAATTAGAGATAGCAAGTAGAGATTAGATTTAAATGAATATTTTTAGAATAAAAAAATGAAAAAAGTTTTAATTTTTGGAGGAATAATTATTTTGCTGGCAGGAGCGGTTCTTTTGGGAATTAGATTTTTTTCCGGTGAAGATAATTGGATCTGCCAGAATGGCGAATGGATAAAACACGGAAATCCGAATGCGGAAAAGCCGACTACCGGTTGCGGAGAGAATTTGAGCAATCAAACCAAAGAACAGCCGGTCGAAGAGCCGAACATTGTCGTTTTTGATCCCAAAGAAAATGCAAAAATCAGTTCCCCTTTCGATGTCACAGGAAAAGCCAGGGTTTTTGAAAATATGGTAAGTATTAGGCTTAAAGATAAAAGCGGAAAAGTATTGTTTCAGGGAACCACGGACGCGAAAAGTCCTGACGCGGGAAAATTCGGATTATTTCAGGAAGAAATAGCATATTCAACAGTGCAAGCCGAAGGAATATTGGAGGTTTTCGAATCTTCAGCCAAAGATGGATCAGAAATAAACAAAGTTGTAATCCCGGTAAAATTTGGAAATGAACAAAGCGAATAAAAAAACAATGGTTTTTGGAACGTTTGATATTTTTCACAAAGGCCACGAAAACTTTTTAAAGCAAGCCAGGAAATATGGGGATTATTTGATTGCGGTAGTTGCCAGAGATAAAACGGTATTATCAGTGAAGAAAAAAGAGACAAGGAACAAAGAACAAAAGAGACTCAAGGTATTAGTCAATAATAAATTAGTAGACGAAGCTGTTTTGGGAAGCCTTAAAGATAAATATGCAGTAATCAAAAAATATCAGCCGGATGTGATTTGCTTGGGGTATGATCAGAATAATTTTGTTGAAGGCTTGGCAAGAAAAATTAAAGATTTTGGTCTTAACAAAACGAAAATAGTAAGGCTAAAATCGTATTATCCGGAAAAATACAAGTCATCGATATTGAAAAATAAAAAATAAATTATGAAAAACAAGAAAGGATTTGCTGGAATGCTAGCAGGCATTATTGTGGCAATATCAGTGATGGTTGCTTTGTTTGTTTGGTGGCAAAAAATGTCATCCAAAAATTTGCAAAACGCAACCCAAAAAGCGGCGGATGAAGCAGGTATAAAATTGGAAGATCATGATGCCTCCCCTCAAGGGCAGGTTGATGCTGTGCGCGATATGGTAGGGAAGCTTCAGGACAAGAAAAACGCGGAAATTGAAAATGAACTCAAGAAATAATTTTAATACAGTTCTTATCAAACAAGGGGGTGTGCGGTGGATATGAATCAGGAGATGATAAGAAAAGAAAGAGAAAAGATTGAAAGAAGAATAAAAAGAATATTTCAAGTAGGAATAGGGATGGCGGAAAGACTTTTGGAATTGGAGAATTTATGCAAAAACCCTTTTCACAACAGAAAGGGAAGGTGTCCAGATTGCGGAAAAATTTCCGAAAGAAAAGGAGGTTGGAAAAATGAAAAAAAATAGCGGAAAAATAGAAACGTCCCTCCAGTGTGTCAAAAGAACACTCGATTCTTTGCAAGAGGAAGCCATCTCTGCAAGTAACCAAGAAAAAGGATGGAAAAAAGATATTGCAAAAGTACTAAAGATTATAAGGAGAATGCGAGAAAAAGAAATCGACAAAGTTATTCACGCTACAAAGTAGAACCGCGAGGGGATTCGTCCCCTCTTTTATTTTTTCTAAAATTGATATATTATATATCCATATGTTAGACATTAAGTTTATCAGGGAAAATCAAAAAGAACTGAAAAAAGCTACTAAAAATAAAGGCATTAATTTGGATTTGGATGCGCTTTTGGAAGTGGACAAAAAAAGAGTCTTGGCGCTCCAGTATGTCGAAGAGCTTCAAGCAGAAAAAAATAAACTTAACGATTTGGTTCAAAAAGCCACTTCGGAAGAAAGAAAAGATTTAATTGAACAAGGCAAGGCAGTAAAAGAAAAATTGGCCAAAGCCCAGCCGGAATATGAAGTTTTGAAAAAAGAATTCGAAGAGCTTATGGTGAAAGTTCCAAACATTCCGGCATCGGATGTTCCGATTGGCAAAGATGAAAAAGAAAATGTGGAATTTTACCAATGGGGAAAAATATCGAAATTCGATTTTGAAATTAAAGACCATATTCAACTGGGAAAAGATTTGGATATTCTGGATTTCGAAAGAGGAACAAAGGTAGCCGGATATCGCGGATATTATGTTAAAAATGAAGGCGTATCCTTGATGATGGGAATGATGATGTATGCGATTTCCAAGATGGTTTCCAAGGGTTTTGCTCCAATGATTGTTCCAACGCTGGTGAAAGAGTTTTCGCTTTTTGGAAGCGGATATTTTAAAGGTTTGGAATATGATCAAGAAGAAGATGAAATTTATCAGGTAGCAACAACTGACAAGGAAGCGGATGGAAAAGCCAGTAAAGAAAAGAAATTTTTGGTCGGAACAGCCGAACCGTCGCTTCTGGCGTATTATTCCGGAGAAGTTTTAAAGGAAGAAGATTTGCCGATGAGGCTTTGCGGATATAGTCCCTGCTATCGAAGCGAAGTAGGAAGCTACGGGAAAGACACTAAAGGGCTTTATCGCGTCCACGAATTTATAAAAGTCGAACAGGTAATTTTGTGCAAAGCCGATATTGTCGAGTCGGACAAACTTCAGCAGGAAATGGTTGGAATTGCCAAAGAGATGCATGAAGAATTAGGACTTCCCTATCGTCAACTTCAAATTTGTACCGGTGATATGAGTGCGGGAAAATATAAAATGTTCGACATTGAAGCTTGGATTCCAAGCCGAAATGCCTATGGCGAAACCGGGTCGGCTAGCAATTTTTTGGACTGGCAAGCCAGGCGTTTGAATGTAAAATATATTGATAAAAATGGAGAGAAAAAATATGTCTATATGTTAAATAATACTGCGCTGGCATCTCCCAGAACATTTATTTCTATTATTGAAAATTATCAGCAAGCAGATGGAAGCATTAAAATCCCGGAAGTTTTGAAAAAATATATGCCGGTTTCGAAGGATTTTATAGTTAAAAAATAGGGGGTTGACAGGATTTTTATATTTGCTACAATTCACTAGCAATTAGTTATCCTTAAAAATAAAGCATTTACCAGAATAAACCAGCTCAAAACTTAATATAAGTTGGGGTGAGAAAAGGTACATCTTTGCATGTAATTTTTGTATGCGAAGATGTGTTTTTTGTTCACAAGAATGGAAAGCAAGTAGCTTGAAAATTTAATACAACTATCAGCAATTATCACGCATCTGCCTTACCGGGCAGGGCGTGAAACAATAAATCGCAATTTTTTGCGATTAGTCCTGTTAAATCGAAAGATTTAGCTTAAAGAGTCTATTCAACAAAAGAATTTATTTTTCTTTTATATATTGAAGTGAATGATTTCTTCGGAAATTATTCTCCTCATTTATTTTGAGAGTTTGATCCTGGCTCAGGATGAACGCTGGCGGCGTGGATAAGGCATGCAAGTCGTGAGGGTTTAGACCCTCGGCAAACGGGTTAGTAATGCATAGGAACATTCCCAAAAGTCGTGAATAATCCGGAGAAATCCGGAATAATACACGATGTGCTCTACGGAGTAAAGATTTATCGCTTTTGGAGTGGCCTGTGTCCTATCAGCTTGTTGGTGAGGTAATGGCTCACCAAGGCTATGACGGGTAGGGGGCGTGAGAGCGTGGCCCCCAACATTGGGACTGAGACACTGCCCAAACTCCTACGGGAGGCTGCAGTCGAGAATATTTGTCAATGCCCGAAAGGGTGAACGAGCGACGCCGCGTGCGGGATGAAGGCCCTTGGGTTGTAAACCGCTTTTCTTAGGGAAGAATGTAATGACGGTACCTAAGGAATAAGAGGTTACTAACTCTGTGCCAGCAGTAGCGGTAATACAGAGACCTCAAGCGTTATCCGGATTTATTGGGCGTAAAGCGCGGGTAGGCGGAAATATTAGTCAGATGTCAAATCTTCGAGCTCAACTCGAAAACTGCATTTGAAACGGTATTTCTAGAGAGTGTGAGAGACCAGTGGAACTTATGGTGTAGCAGTGAAATGCGTTGATATCATAGGGAACACCAAAGGCGAAGGCATCTGGTTGGCGCACTTCTGACGCTGAGCCGCGAAAGCGTGGGTAGCGAATGGGATTAGATACCCCAGTAGTCCACGCCCTAAACGATGCATACTTGGCATTTCGGGAATCGACCCCCAAAGTGTCGTAGCTAACGCGTTAAGTATGCCGCCTGGGAAGTACGAGCGCAAGCTTAAAACTCAAAGGAATAGACGGGGATCCGCACAAGAGGTGGATCATGTGGTTTAATTCGTCGGTAAGCGAGGAACCTCACCAGGGTTTGAAACCTAGCTGCATTATCCAGAAATGGATAAGCCTTAGAGGGTGCTAGGCAGGTGTTGCATGGTTGTCGTCAGCTCGTGTCGTAAGATGTTCCGTTAAGTCGGGAAACGAGCGCAACCCCTTTCGTGTGTTATATATGTCACGCGATACTGCCCCATACAAAGCGCATTTCATGCGCAGTTAAAAGTTTTTAAAGTTCTTAAAGTAAATTCTTTATAAACTTTCAACTTTATAACTTTATAAACTAGCGCGAAGCGCGTTCTGTATGGGGAGGAAGGAGGGGATGACGTCAAATCCGCATGGCCCTTTGACACCCTGGGCAACACACGTGATACAATGGCTGGTTACAAAGGGTTGCCAAGTCGCGAGATGGAGCTAATCCCAGAAAACCAGTCTCAGTTCGGATAGGAGTCTGCAACTCGACTCCTTGAAGCCGGAATCTCTAGTAATCGTGAATCATAACGTCACGGTGAATACGTTCTCGGATCTTGTACTCACCGCCCGTCACACCAAGAGAGTCGGTAATACCCGAAGATCCTGTTTTATAGCAGGGACCACGGTAGGATCGATAATAGGGGTGAAGTCGTAGATGAAAATGTTGCGACCTTAAGAAGCAATTCTTAAGAAAAACTTGACTATATGCTGGAACACCTGTGAATCTTGCGCTACTTATAGCTAAGTGGTATACTATCACTATATGAGTAATAATGTTGCAAGTGCAGACAATCAGCAGGGAAGTCGTTCCGAATCAATCGGGATTGACCCCTCAGAGACTACACGTCGAGCGCCTCATTCTGAAAAAGAAATCGAAGCTTATTTATTGGGAGCCTTGCATGATGCTACATTTAGTAGCAACAAGAGATTTAGATTCTCTCAAAAAGGCACCGATTGGCTTAAATTTCTCAAATCTTTGCTGAAAAAAATTGGCTATAATTCCTGGATTTACAAAGAAGGGAAGGATAGATCAGTTTATGTTTTGGAAACGCTGGCATCATTTCTTGATTTCAAATTTAATCCGCTAAAATTTAATTCTAGCGGAGAAAAGATTTGTTATATTAAAGGATTTTTTGATGCTGAAGGCGGAATTCCAAAAAATAATAAACGATTTTACATCCAATTAGTTCAATCTAATAAGAAAAAATTGCAAAGAATAAAAATTATTTTAGAGGAATTGGAAATAAAAACAGGGAAAATACATAATCCAAGCGTGAAGGTTGATCCTGAATATTGGAGAATGTACGTTTTAGCAAAATCTCAAAAAAGATTTGCTGAAATAATAAATTCCTGCCATCCTCGAAAAATAGAAATTTTCAGAAAAAGGATGAAGATATAGTCCATGCCTTATGGCGACATAGGGAAATACATGAACAAGGCATCCGTAGCGGAAGCTGTGGATGGATCACCTCCTTTCTAGGGAGATTTTGATAGCATTCGAGAGTATCACACAACAAAAGTCGTACTGAGTCAAATCAGACGATGTGGGGTATGAATGTTATCCGCTGGTCGATCCCAAGCAATTGGGAAACAGCTAGCTCAGCAGAGCGAATTCTGCTAGTGTCTTTTGTACAAGGACACGGATAGACTCCTATAGGACTAATCGCAATAGAATGTGA
>JBBABD010000020.1 GCA_041657845.1 Parcubacteria group bacterium | reverse complement strand
AACCTCCCGATACCAGTTAATCCTTTGCTTGCGGTCGTACTTGGTTTTTTGCATATCCATTGGTTAAATAGTTAACAGGTGTTACCCCTAACTATACCAAGTGTTACCTCATGGTGTTAACTGTACAGAACTGGACATATATTTATTTTAGTTGTATAAATAATAGTTGGGGTTCAAATCATTTTTGTAGCACAAATTAAAAAAAAGAGGAGGTAAGGACAATGATTATTCTCGAAGGCGAGGGAATCACAATAACAAAGGTGAGGGAATACTGTCGACCCAGTAGAATCATCCACGTGTATTTCGAGGAAGGTTTAGACATGAGATCTGCATCATGCCTTGTTGTATCTGAACCGGATGTCGCTGACGGTAGCTTCAAGGTCAAAACACACATGATGAATGTTCCGGAAAGCGTTACCGTCGGCAATGCCAAACGGATAGAGGTCTTGGAAGATATGGAAAGTGCTTTCCGCTACATAAAAGTGCTGGAAGAGAGGTTAAGTCGCATTACCAACGAAATGTGGAACATTAGAATTACAATT
Source organism: Parcubacteria group bacterium (assembly GCA_041657845.1). NCBI lineage: Bacteria > Parcubacteria group bacterium. The sequence goes on along the minus strand of JBBABD010000020.1, from coordinate 13,587 downwards.
GAAGAGGCAATGGAGCATGCAAACAGAATGGTCGATTACAAAAAGGAGTGACGGGTTATCGATAAGAGGGCAGGCGGATCCGAAGGGACTCCCTGCCCACTTTTTTTATCTTTTCCACAATCCTTTACAAATCACAAAAAATACTATACAATTTATCATTAGCTAAATATTCTTCTCTTATCAAAGTTATGCCAAACAATAATTTATCCAAGCGGGATCATATTATCATTAAGGGAGCGAAGGTCAACAATTTAAAAAATATTGACATTGATATTCCGAGGGATAAATTCGTTGTGATTACAGGGCTTTCCGGAAGCGGAAAGTCTTCTTTGGCTTTTGATACGATTTACGCGGAAGGGAATCGCAGGTATATGGAAGGACTTTCTTCTTACGCGAGAAATTTTTTAGATGTGTCCGCCAAACCGGATGTAGATAAGATTGAAAATCTTTCTCCGACAATCGCGATCGATCAGAGAAGCATTAGCCGCAGTCCGCGTTCAACTGTCGGAACGCTTACGGAAATTTACGATTATCTTCGCATCCTTTTTGCTAAAATCGGAAAGCCTCATTGTCCTTCTTGCGGAAACTTAATGAAAAGGACCAGCAACAAAGAAATCTTGAAGGAAATTTCCAAACTTTCGGATAAAACTCAGCTCGCGATACTTTCTCCGATTAGCGCTAGTTTAAACAGCACAAAAAGTTCCAAAGAAATACTAAAACAGATTCAGCAGCTGGGATACGCCCGAGTGAGGTTTATGAAGAAAATAATGACTGTCGAAGAAGGGCTTTTGATTGCTAGCAACGATGTGGAAACAGAAATTGATATTGTCGTTGATCGGATGGTTTTGATTCTCAAAAGCATTGATAAAGAAAGAATTCTAGATTCAATTGAAACGGCTATTAAGCTTGGAAATGGATCTTTGGTTATTCTGGCCGACAACGAGAAAGAAATGAATTATAATCGTGATTTTATTTGTCTAGAATGCGGAGTGAAAATAAAGGAAATTTCTCCTCGCCACTTTTCTTTCAATAATCCGGAAGGAGCTTGTGATCATTGCTCGGGACTCGGAGTAAAACTTAAAATTAATCCGGATCTGATAATCCCCAACAAGAATCTATCTTTAGCCGAGGGGGCGATTAAACCCTGGAGCCGATCAGATGGCAGGCTGAATAATTCTGGAAGCTATTTTTCTTCTCTTAAATCGTTAGCTGAAGAATATGATTTTTCGGTTGATATTCCAGTCAAAAAACTTTCTCCCTGGCAGATGAACCTGGTTCTTTATGGAAGCAATGACGAAAAAATTACCAAAAAAATTGTAGATATGGGAGGCATAAAAAATGTTTCATTTTCTTTTGAAGGAGTAATTTCGGAACTGGAAAGAAAATATCGAGAAACCAAGTCTGACTATGTGAGAAATGAAATAGAGAAATATATGATTACGGAAATTTGTCCGGAGTGCCAAGGAAAAAGACTCCGAAAGGAATTTCTTTCCGTTTTGGTAGGAGAGAAATCAATCGATGACTTGGTAAATTTAAGCATCAGCAAGCTAAAAAATTTCTTTTTTGATTTTGATTTGAAACTTTTGAATGAAGAAGAAAAAAATATTATTCATTCTGTAATGAAAGAAACAACGGCTCGATTAGAATCTTTGGAAAATGTGGGGTTAGATTATTTAAATCTAGCCAGAAGCTCTCAGACAATTTCCGGAGGAGAAGCGCAGAGAATTCGTCTGGCGGTTCAAATTAACTCAAAACTGATGGGGATCGTCTATGTCTTGGATGAGCCGTCAATCGGACTTCATAGCCGGGACACGGAAAAACTTATCAGCACTATCAAATCTCTTCGGGATACGGGGAACTCTTTGATTATTGTGGAACACGATAAGGCGATTATGAAAGCTTCCGATTTTATTATTGATATGGGTTCGGGAGCGGGAGAAGATGGCGGGGAAGTTGTTTTTGAGGGAGATTTTAATGAGCTTTTGGCTTCAAAGACTCTGACTGCCGATTATCTTTCCGGCAAAGAAAAAGTTTCTACTAAGAAAAATTTTCGCAAGGGAAGCGGAAAATCAATAGAAATAATCAAAGCTTCTGAGCATAATTTGAAAAACATTGATGTCAAATTTCCATTGGGGAAATTTGTGGTCGTTTGTGGAGTTTCTGGAAGCGGAAAATCAACGATTATGAATGATATCCTTGCCAGGGCTCTTTCCAGAAAATTCTATCAAGCCAAAGCAGAACCAGGAAAGCATCAGAAGATCAAAGGATTGGAATATATTGACAAAGTGATTAATATCGATCAAAGTCCGATCGGCAGGACGCCTAGATCAAATGCAGCGACTTACACCGGAATTTTTTCTCACATTAGGGATATTTTTGCTAATCTTGAGGAATCGAAAAATCGCGGATACACCGCTAGCCGGTTCAGTTTTAATATGAAAGGCGGACGCTGCGAAGTTTGCCAGGGAGACGGAAAAAAGAAAATAGAAATGTATCTGATGCCGGATATGTATGTGAAATGCGAAGGATGCGACGGAACTAGGTATAACAAAAAAACCCTAGAAATTGAATTTAAGGGATTTAATATCGCGCAGATACTTAATATGGATGCGAGTTTTGCGCTCCGATTTTTTGGAAACTATCCGCTTATTCTTGAGAAACTGAAAACAATGGAAGAAGTGGGACTGGGATATCTAAAATTAGGACAAAGCGCGACTGACCTTTCTGGAGGAGAGGCGCAGAGAATAAAATTAGCCACGGAACTGGCCAGAAAATCGACCGGAAAAACTTTGTATATTTTGGACGAACCGACTATCGGACTTCATTTCGAAGACATTAAAAGATTATTGAAAGTTCTAGACACATTAGTTGAAAAAGGAAACTCGGTAATTGTTGTTGAGCATAATATGGATGTTATCAAAAATGCCGATTGGGTAATTGAACTTGGTCCGGATGGAGGAGAAAAAGGGGGAGAACTTGTTTTCGAAGGAACACCGGACAAGCTCAAAAAATGCAAAAAAAGCTGGACGGCGAAGTATCTATAGAAAAATCCAAATTACCAATTTCCAATGTCAAATCAATGTCAAAGTTCAAAATCCAAAAATTTTGGCATTTAGTCATTTGAGCTTGATTGGAAATTTGACATTTGGAATTTGAAATTATAGAGCTTAGCGTTTATATTAAGTGCAATATATTCTGGAATATCAGAATAGTATAAGAATAACTGTCATAATTAATCCTATTGCTATCTCATAAATTTCGTTTTGGAGTTTCCATTCTCTCTCTGGAGAAAATCGAGGAAGGCGGTGGCACCAAGAATGAAATTTATATAGTTTCTCAAAAAATTTCCAGCGAGTTTTCCAATAGATTAGGGTAAGGGAATCGGGAAACATGGAAAAAAACATTCCGATAAAAATGTTTCTGACGGTTATCGCATCAAAATTCTTAAAACGGATTACAAGCAGAATTATTGCTAACCCGACTGAAAAATCCAAAACAATTTTCCACCAAGTATTTTTAAAGGCTACTTTATTGTCAAAAGTTTCAACATATTCCCCATGCCTGACGGCATCCAGAATATAATGAAAAGCCAAAGATAATATAATTATAATCCAGGGATTTTGAATATTTTTTCCAATAACTGCTCCGACCAGAGCGTGAGTAGTTAAAATCATATCAATTAATTTACAATTTTCAATTTACAATTTTCAATGAATTTTCAATTATATAATTTTCAAACATTGTAAATTGATTCATTGCAAATTCATTGTAAGTTGATTATTGATAATTGAAAATTTATGAGTAGAGGTATATTATATATCGTCGCAACACCTATTGGTAATCTGGGCGATATTACGCTTAGAGCCTTGGAAACGCTTAAAAGTGTTGATTATGTCGCTTGCGAAGATACCAGGGTTACCAGCAAGCTTCTAAATCATTATAGCATACAAAAAACTCTAATATCTTATCATCAGCACAGCGAACTCAAAAAAATCGATTTGATTATCAATAAACTGAAAGAAGGAAAAAATATCGCGCTGGTTACTGATGCGGGAACGCCGGGGATTTCCGATCCGGGAAACATTCTGGTGGCGGAAGCGGTGAAAAACAATATTGAAATTCATCCGATTCCAGGAGCATCAGCCCTGGCTTCAATGATTAGTATTGCTGGAATCGATCTTCAGAAGTTTCTATTTCTCGGATTTCCTCCGCACAAGAAAGGACGCGAAACTTTTTTCAAGGAAGTGATTAGTTTAAAATATCCGGTTATTTATTACGAATCTCCGCATCGCTTTATTAAAAATTTGGAACTTTTGAAACTATTGGAATGCCAAAAGCGTATTATTATAGGAAGGGAGCTTACTAAAATTTTCGAAGAAATTAAAAGAGGAAATACTGATGAAATTTTAAGCTATTATCAGGAAAATGGGGATAAAATTAAAGGAGAATTTGTGGTAATTGTTTATTAGTTAAAAGGTTGCTAGAATATACATATGAGAATAGGAATAGATGCGAGGACAATTTTAAATCCCGAAAAGGGAGAAGCTATCGGGGTTGGTCACTATACTTATCAGTTGATTAGAAATCTTTTAGAATTGGACAAAATCAATGAATATGTCCTGTTTTTTGATTTTCACGTGAGGGAAAAAGATATTAAAAAATTTAATCAGCCGAATGTCAAGATAAAATTTTATCCCTTTTCCGATTACAAAAAGTATCTTCCCGGAGCTTACAGTGAAATTTTAGGAACGGCGACTTTGTCCAGAGAGAAACTGGACGTGCTCCATTCTACTTCGCCGCATAGCCGGATTCCGACAAGTTATCGGGGGAAATGCGTGGTGACTTTTCACGACCTATCAATATACAAAATTCCCGGATGCTATCCGAAAATAAGCGGAGCTAAAGAAAAGGCGGTGTATAATTTGATGGCAAAAAAAGCGGACAAGATTATTGCAGTTTCACAGTCGACCAAAAAAGATGTGGAAGATATTTTCAAAATTACTTCAGAAAAAATAAGCGTGATTTATAGCGGACTAGACAAAAGATTTTTTGAAGAATCAAAAATATCCAGCCAGAAAATTTTGGAGAAATACAAAATAACGAAAAAATATATTCTGTTTTTAGGAACGCTTGAACCTTCGAAAAATATTACCAGGTTGCTTGAAGCATTTGCGGATTTTAAGGAAAAATTGAGTTCGCCGGTGCAAGGAAACAATTTAAAATTCGAATATCAATTGGTTTTAGCTGGAAAAAGAGGGTGGCTTTCAAAAGAATATCTTCAGATTATTAAAGATTTGGGACTTAGCAAAGACGTAATTTCTACCGGATATATTATTGGAGACGAATTGTCGCCATTATTTAAAAATTCGCAGTTTTTTGTTATGCCTTCGTTGTATGAAGGATTTGGAATGACAGTTTTGGAGGCTTTTGCCACCGGAACACCGGCGATTATCTCAAAAGTCTCGTCTCTTCCGGAGATTGCAGGAGACGCGGCTTATTATGTCGATCCAATGAATAAAAAGGAAATAACAGAGGCAATGATTAAATTTTCCCAAGATGAAAATTTGAGGAATGAATACAGAAAGAAAGGCTTGGAGCAAGTTAAAAAATTCGACTGGCAAAAAACCGCCCAAGAAACAATCGAAATTTATAAAAGCTTTCAATAAATATGCGGGAAATAAAACAGCACAAAATAGAAGTTCATGTTGCTGGAATTTGCCTTCGAGAAACGGAATACGATATCGAAGTTTTAATTGCTAAGCGGAGAGAAAATAAAGAATTATATCCCGGAAAATGGGAATGTGGAAGCGGGCAAGTGAAGGAAGGAGAAAATTTCGAAGAAGCCATTAAAAGAAAGATAAAAGAAGAATTAGGCGTTATTGCGGAAAGAGTTTTGGTTTTTAAAACCTATGAAGTGAAGACCCCCAACCTTCCCCAGAAAAAAATACCCGGAATTTTATTTGTCTGTTTTTTAAAGGGATATGTCAACGGAAAAGAGCCTCAAATAAAAGAAGATGCTTTTTCTGAATGGAAATGGCAGTCAATAAATAATTTGTCAGGGATCGATTTTATTCCCGGAATTAAAGATGAAATTAATACCGCTTGGGAATTTTATTCTAAGAACAAGAATCTTGCAAAAAAAGTGTAATTATAGTATAGTCAAGATACAAATTTAAAGGCAATGAAGAGGTTATCGCCTTGGAGCCGCAAGAAGAAAGTCGCGTAGATCAGTAGAACTTGCCGGGTAAGCCCGTTATAGCCCATAATCAAGGGTATCTATGCAAGATACTAAACTAAGGTGGTACCACGCCAAAAGCGTCCTTATGCATTTTTTGTGTAGGGATTTTATTTTATAAATTTTAAAAATATGTCATTCAAAAAAATCGATCCAAAGATGAAATTTCCGGAAATGGAAAAAGAAGTGCTCAAATTTTGGGAAGAGAACAAGATATTTGAAAAGTCGGTCGAGAATCGAAAAGATGCTCCGGTTTATAGTTTTTATGACGGCCCTCCTTTTGCTTCCGGAAGTCCGCATTATGGGCATATTGTGGGAAGCACGATGAAAGACGCAGTACCGAGATTTTGGACTATGAAAGGATTCAAAGTTCCGAGGAAATGGGGATGGGATTGCCATGGACTGCCAATTGAGAATATTGCCGAGAAAGAATTAGGGATAAGGCGCAAAAAAGAAATTGAAGAAATGGGCGTGGATAAGTTTAATGAATTTTGCCGAACTAAAGTTTTGAAATATGTGGATGAATGGAAAACCGTTATTAATCGTCTGGGACGCTGGGCGGATATGGAAAATAGCTACAAAACAATGGATTTGCCTTTTATGGAATCGGTCTGGTGGGTTTTTAAAGAACTTTGGAATAAAGGACTGATTTACGAAGGTCATCGAATAATGTACATCTGCACACGCTGTGAAACTACTCTTTCTCAATCGGAAGTGGCGGAAGGATATAAAGATATTAAAGATCTTTCGGTAGTTGCGAAGTTTGAACTGGAGGATGAGCCAGGAACTTTTATTCTGGCTTGGACTACAACGCCCTGGACGCTTATCGGAAATGTCGCATTAGCAATCGGAGAAGATATTAATTATGCAAAAGTTAAAACTGGAGATGAATTATTAATTTTAGCTAAAGAAAGAATTGCAGAAACACTTAAGGAAAAAGAGTTTGAAATGGTTGAAGAATTTAAAGGAAAAAAAATGATCGGAAAAAAATATAAACCTCCGTTTGATTATTATTTTGAAAAAGGATTAGAAAATGAAGAAAATGGCTGGAAGATTTATGCTGGTGATTTTGTGACAACTGAAGAAGGAACAGGCGTGGTGCATATCGCGCCGGCGTTCGGAGAAGATGATGCCAAAATGGGACAGGAATGCAAGCTTCCTTTTGTTCAACATGTCGGAATGGATGGGATTATCAAACAAGAAGCGACGGATTTTGCGGGAATGAGCGTGAAACCGGAAGGCGATCATCAACAGACCGATGTTGAAGTAATAAAATATCTGGCCAAAAATAATCTGTTATTCTCGAAAGAAAAATACGAGCATAGCTATCCGCATTGCTGGAGATGCGACACTCCGCTTATTAATTACGCGACTTCTTCTTGGTTTGTAAATATCACTAAAATCAAAGAAGAAATGCTTGAGAATGCGAAAAATATCAATTGGATTCCAGCGCATTTGAAAGAAGGACGATTTGGGAACTGGCTGGAAGGCGCACGCGACTGGTCAATTTCCCGACAAAGATTTTGGGCTTCGGTAATTCCGATTTGGAAATGCGATTGCGGAGAAATGAAAGTTTTCGGATCAGTCAAGGAACTGGAAGATATATCGGGTGAAAAAATAACCGATCTCCACAAGCACATAGTCGATAAAATAACTTTCAAATGTGAAAAATGCGGAGGAGTGATGAAAAGAATTCCAGATGTTTTGGATACCTGGTTCGACTCGGGTTCGATGCCGTATGCTCAGGCGCATTATCCTTTTGAAAACAAAGAAGCTTTTGACCAGACTTTTCCAGCTCAGTTTATTGCCGAGGGCGTGGATCAAACACGCTGTTGGTTCTATTATCTCCATGCTATTTCCACCGCTATCAAAAAATCAAAAGCCTACAATAATGTTGTTGCAAACGGGATAGTTTTGGCAGAAGACGGAAAGAAAATGTCTAAGAGGCTAAACAATTATCCGGATCCGACTGAAATTTTCGATAAATACGGAGCCGACGCTTTGCGTTTCTATCTTTTGAGTTCCCCGGTTGTTTCGGCGGAAACTATTAACTTCAAAGAATCAGAAGTGGCGGAATTGGTTCGCGGAATTTTTCGGATGCTTTGGAATTCATATTCATTTTTTGTTCTATACGCCAATATTGATAAATTTAATTCTTCTATAACTCGCAAACTACAACCTAAAAATTTGTTAGATAAATGGATTGTTTCCGAACTCAATATGCTAATCAATGGCGTAAATGAAAGTATGGAAAAATATGAGCTCAATAAAGCTGTCAGACTATTCCCAAAATTCATCGATAATCTTTCCAACTGGTATATTAGGCGATCCAGAAAAAGATTTTGGAAGAGCGAAAATGACGGAGACAAAAAGGAAGCTTATCAGACTTTGTGGTATGTTTTGGTTGAGCTTTCCAAATTGATGGCACCATTCACTCCTTTTATTGCCGAAGAAATTTACAAAAACTTGACCGGTGAAGAATCTGTTCATCTGGCTGAATTTCCCAAAGCGGATAAAATTTTGATTGATTCCAAACTGAATGAAGATATGCGAATAGTTCGTGATATTGTTACGAAAGGGCTGGAGCTTAGAGCCAAGGCCGGAATAAAAGTCAGGCAACCGCTTAATGAATTACGAATTATGAATCATGAATTAAGGAAAGATTTATTCGAAATCATAAAAGAAGAAGTAAATGTCAAAAATGTTGTAGTTGTTGAAAACGTTGAAAATGTTGAATTGGATATCGAAATTACCGAAGATTTGAAACTCGAAGGACAGGCACGGGAGATCATCCGCCATATTCAGGAGATGAGAAAAGAGGCAGGATATGAGGTTGACAATCGCATAAAAGTGGTGTATAATGAAATGTTGGTGGTTTTTGAGAGATTTGGCGATATGATAAAAAAGGAAACGCTGGCAAATAGCCTGAATGAAGGAAAAATGGAAGATGTGGATTTAAAGAAAGAATTTAAAATAAACGAAGAAGATTTAACAATTTCGATAAAAAAGGCTTAAAATAAGAACCGAGGAGGGAAAATGAGTGTAATGTTAGCTCTAGTCTCGTTGATTTTTGTCGAAGGTATCCTTACCCTTTCTCTCTATTTGAGGAAGGATAAAGAGCCATTTGACGATTTTGTCAGAAATTTGTTGGCAAAAAAAGAAGCAGGCAAACTCGTCTTCATTGAAGGAGGTTTGGCATCATGAAGATGAGAAAGAGAAAAAAGAGGGAGTCAAATTGCATAAGCAACAGGCTCCTTTTTCATTTGTCCATTTAATCGTATAATTATCCTATGGATTACAAATACACCGGAATAATTTTAAGCAAAAGAGATGTTGGGGAAACCGATCGGATTTATACTATTTATACTTTAGAATCGGGAAAAATTCGGGTTTTGGCCAAGAGCGTCCGCAAGGCTAACGCGAAACTGGCGGGATTTCTGGAGAATTTTAATTTGGCAGAGATTTTTGTTGCCAAAAATCAGGGAATGGGGAAAATCACCGGATCGTTGATAATTAATAATTTTCCCGAAATCAGAAAAAATTTAGAAATCATTGGGAATGTTTTTGACTCCATTAATCTTTTGGGAAAAATGATAAAGGATGAAAACAAGGATCAGGAAATTTTTAAGTTGCTCAGAGAATATTTGGAAACAATGAATGAGATTGCCAAAGAAAATAACCGGGATAAAAATGAAATAATTTCTCTCGGTTTCATTTTCAAGCTTTTTGAAGAATTGGGATACAAAATTGAAGTTGGGAATTGCGCTCTTTGCCAAGAAAAAGTAAAAGAAGGAAAAAACTATTTTGATCCTGAACAAGGAGGAATTGTTTGTGAGAGATGTATCGCAAGCTTGAAAACAAGAGTTATAACTAATCCCAATGCTATAAAAATTCTTCGAATTTTTTTCCAAAACAGCCTAAAGTCGCTGATTAAGCTTAAAGCAGAAAAAAAAGATCTGGCTAACCTTGAAATTATCAAACGGGAGTTTCTGAGGTGGATAGAATAAATTTGTTAGAAGGGGTTAAATTTGGTAAAATAGTAAGGTAATTTACAATTTTCAATTTTCAATCAAGTCGCAATTTTTAATTAATCAAATTTTGAAAATTGAAAATCAAATCATTGAAAATTTATTGTAAATTGATTATTGATTATTGAAAATTATTTCTTATGTCCTTAGATGATCTTGAAAAAAAAATATATGATCCCGATTTTCATTTTGAAGGAATAAAGCATGAAGACAGTCAGTTCGATCCCTTTAGTCCGTCCAGCAAAAATGCGGATAGTCTTAAGAAAGAAAAAACGTGGGAAAAAATAGATGATGCAGCAAACCCTGAAAGAAAAAAAATTCTAAAACTAGGAACTATTGTTTTCGGAGCAATCGTTATTATTGCTGCTCTTATAACGGGTTATGTTAAATTTACACAGTCGGCTTTTAGCCAGGAAAGAGTTTCAATCAAAATTGAAGGGCCGACGCAATCTAATGGCTTAGAGAATTCAATCTACAAAATAATCTTTAAGAATGACAATAGAGCAAGCTTAAATAATGCTGAGATACTGCTTAGTTACCCGGAGAATTTCAAACCGAAAGAAAGCCAGAATTTGAAAATAGACAATCTTTCCAGCAGCAGAATTTTGCTGGGCACTATCAAGGGATATTCAACAGAAACAATTGAAATTAGCGGGACATTTTTTGCAGCCAAAGACTCTATTATTTATCTTAACGCAACACTCGAATATGTTCCCAGCAATCTTAATGCAAAATTCCAGTCAAAAAACCAATTAGGAATAAATATCAATTCTTCTCCGCTTATTCTTGAAATTCAAGCTCCGTCGGAAATCGCCAGTGGGAATAAAGTTGATTATGTGATTAGTTTTAGAAATATAAGCGCTGAATACTTCGATGGAGTTAGGCTGAAAGTTGATTATTCCGAGGGATTTTCATTTATTTCTTCCGATCTTGCTCCTTCGGAAGGGAATGGAGTTTGGTATTTGGGAAGTTTAAAACCGAATCAGGACGGAAAAATTGTTGTCACTGGAAATATTCAGGGATCTGGCGACGAAAGTAAAATTATCAAAGCTTATCTTGGCTATGAAGATGAAGGAGGAAATTTTATAGTTTATAATCAAAAAGAAACAACAACTAAAATAACATCGACCATTCTTTCCATAAAACAATATCTAAGCGAACAAGCAGATTTGAATGTTGATGCCGGGAAAACGCTAAAATATACGATTGAATATAAAAATAACGGAGATATAGCCTTAAGAGATGCGATTGTAACGGAAGAAATCGACAGCAGGGTTCTGGATTTCTCCAAATTAGATCTAAAAAATGGATCATATAATGCTTCAAGGAAAGTGATTATTTGGAGAGCGTCAGAGATTCCCGGACTTGCTAATCTGGCTCCAGGAGATAGCGGAAAAATATCATTCTCCATTCCTGTTATGAATCGTATTCCTATTGAGAATGATAATGATAAAAATTTTAGCATAGTAAGCACGGCAAAAATTGACAGTCCCTCGATTCCTAGCCCTATAGGATCAAACAAAATAATAGCAAGCAATACGATAACGCTGAAATTGAATTCAAGAGTAGTTCTGGGAGTTGAAGGATATTACAAAGATTCAGTTTTTGAAAATTCCGGACCGATTCCTCCGAAAGTGGGACAGGAAACTTCCTATACGATTCATTGGAAAATAATCAATGTCTCCAATAACATCAATGATGTTAAAGTTGTTTCATCTATCCCATCCGGAGTAAAATGGCTGGGAAAAATTTCACCTAGCAGTGAGGCAATAATTTTTAACGAGAGAACTAATCAAATAGAATGGAATTTGGGGAATCTGAATAACGGAGTTGGAATATCGAAACCAGTCAGAGAAGCGAGCTTTCAAATAAGCATTGTGCCTCAAATTAATCAGATAAGGAGGACAGTGCTTCTTCTCAATAGTTCGATTTTAACGGCCAAAGATGATTTTACTGGCGTTGATGTGCGAGTCGAGATTCCAGAAAAAGATAATAGGCTCACCGAAGATCCAAGCGTAAATGGAAGATATGAAGTTATAGATTAATAGAAATATTATGTTTGAAATGATCAAAAAAAAAGAGAATAGAAGGTGGGGAAAATTAAAAACAAATCACGGGGAAATAAAATCCCCATTTTTTATGCCTGACGCCACCAGAGGTTTTGTGCGTTCTTTAAGCCAGAGAGATTTAGAAGAGACAGGAATTGGTCCGATGGTGGTTAATACTTACCATCTCTATCTCAAACCGGGGATGGAACTAATCAAAAAATCCGGAGGAATCCATGGATTTATGAATTATAATCAGCCTCTTCTTTCCGATTCCGGCGGATATCAAGTCTTTTCCCTCATCCATAAAAATTCTAAAATGGGAAAAATAACCGAAAATGAAGTTATTTTTCGCTCTTCTCTGGATGGATCGAAACATATTCTTACTCCGGAAAAGGCAATTCAAATTCAATTTGATCTGGGAGTGGATATGATGGTGTGCCTGGACGATCCGCCGCCAAACAATTACAGTAAGGAAAAAATCAAGAGGGCAGTAGAAAGAACGATCAGGTGGGCGAAGCGATGCAAAGATGAATATAGCAGGCAAGTTGAAAGCCGAAAACTTAAAGATGAAAATCGGCCGCTTATTTTTGGAGTTGTCCAAGGGGGAGAATATCTTGATTTGCGAGAATATTGCGCCCAGGGTTTGATTAAGATTGGCTTTGACGGCTATGGTTTTGGCGCCAGGCATATTGATGAAGATGGGAATATTATGGAAGAAGTTTTGGAAAAAACCGCTAGTTTTATTCCGGAAGGTTCTTTGCGTTTTGCTTTGGGAATCGGAACGCCGGAAGATATTGTAAAATGTGTTTCTTTCGGGTGGGACATGTTTGATTGTGTAATTCCGACGAGGGAAGGTAGACACGGAAGACTTTTTATCAGAAAAAATCTCAACTCTCAAATCTCAACTCGCAAGTCTGAATTCTATGAAACAATAAATATCAATAATGAAAAATATAAAAGCGACTTTTCGAAAGTTGATGAAAATTGCGATTGTGAAATGTGCCGGAATTATTCCAAGGCATATATGCGTTACCTATTTTCTCAAAAAGAACCGATGGCGATGCGCCTAGCCAGCAAACATAATCTGAAATTTTATGCCGATCTGATGAAAGAACTGAGGAATGACAATTATTTTTATCCCAAAAAAAATGTCACAAGGAAATGATAATGTCCTAGTAGCGGGAAGTAGAAATGTCCGCCCCGGCAGGTTATGATATTAGTTTAACCACTAATATCAACCAAATGGACAATCGCATTATCATGAGTCAAAAAGAAG
>JBBABD010000019.1 GCA_041657845.1 Parcubacteria group bacterium | reverse complement strand
CTCCTTATTGGCGATGGGTAAAACCCATCTTAACCGTTCTTCTTTAATTGTTTTTGGCATATTGATACACATCCTCCAAGATAACTCTATCTTGGAAAAACCGCCATATGTATGTGGACATTACCTTTCTCCATTGACGGAATCTCCGATGGAAAGCATGATAAAAGCCATAGAACGAGAGTCATCTCGAACGTAAAGAACATAAAGCCTCCCGCTCTTGTTTGTTCTTTTCCTCTTGACCCCCCAAGAAACCTGCCAGGTTTCTTTCTCGGGGGTCTTTTTTTTATTTCAAATAACATTTTTAACTTATCCTACTATTACTTTCACTGCTCGAATTACTTTATCTCCAATCTTGTATCCTTTACTAATAATTTTTTTAATCTTGTTTTCTGATTCTTGATTGCTGTTCTCTGATTCCTGATGAATCGCTTCGTGAAAATTTGGATCAAATTTATCTCCTACTTTTACTACAATTTCAGAAACCCCATTATCCTTCAGGATAGTTTCCAACTGGCGCTGGATATGCAGTATTCCTTGGAGCCAAGGAGATTTGCTCTGATCTTCGGGAACATGCTCCAGCGACATCTCGAAATTATCCACGACTGGCAAAATTTGAAGTGTCAAGTCTTCCAAAACGAATTCTTTGAGCTGTTTTCTGGATTCATCCTGCATTTTACGGTAGTTCTCAAAATCCGCCTGGCAACGCTTCCATCCGTTGATATTTTTTTGGCTACTAATTATTTCTTCAGCTTTTTTAACAAAATATTTTAACCATTCTTTATGTTCCTTATTTTCCAGTATTTCTTTGGCGGTTTGCCATTTGTATTCGCTATGCTCAATATCTAATTTTATTTCTCCTTCCAGATAATTTACCAGATATGCCAGTAGGATTACTTTTCTTGATTTAAGTTCCATCAAGAAATTGCCTAAGGAATCAACTATCTCGAATTCTATCTCTCCTGCCTCTTCTTTAACTTCTCTTTTCAAAGCATCCAGAAGTTCTTCGCCCTTGTTCACTCTTCCTCCGACAAACTCCCATGGACCGAATTTCTTGTAAAAATCAGCGTCTGAATCACTGCATTTAGCTATTAAAAATTTTTGGGTTTTTTGATCATAAAGCACTGCTCTTTGAGTAATATTTGCAATAGTGTGTTCTTCTGGAATTTTATCTTCTTCTGCTTTTTTGTTTTTAAACATTATATTTATCATGTCATTCCGGGCTTGACCCGGAATCTACGCTATCGAATTACACTAGTCTAATGTTTATACACTAAACTTGTGATTATCGCTTGTGTAGATTCCTGCTTTCACAGGAATGACAATCTATTATGTTACGAAATTATTATATGAACACTTCCCGCCACTATTATTAATACAGTCGACGAACTCAAAAGCTTCTTCATATATTCAATCAGTGATTTGTTTTTGGCATACTTCATCCTTTTGGGACCGATGAGTGCCAGAATTCCTTTTTCTCCGCCTTTCAATTTGTAAGAGGAAACGACCATTGAGCAATTGGAAATTCCATCGATCGGATTTTCTTTGCCGATGTATATTTTCGTTTCATTTTCCTTAAGGTCTTTGGCAATATTCTCAAATTTTTCATCCACCACATCCAAAACTTCCGCTAATTTGCAAATTTCGTCTATGTTCTTGAATTCCGGCTGGCTCATCAGGCTTTTGATTCCTGATTCAAAAAATTCTTCTTTCTTGTTCGCTCCGCTCAAGGCCAGCGCCCCGCTGAATCCGGAAAGCAGTTTTACAACGGTTCTTTCGAGACGAGTATTTTTGGCTTTAAGTTTCAAAAGTTCGGTCTGGAGTTTTTTTTGTTCACCCATCGAAAGTTCCCGGTCTTTCATTATTTCTTCCACGAAATAGCGATAGCCTTCATCAGTCGGAATTCTTCCGGCGCTGATATGAGGCTGATAGAGAAACCCGTCCTTTTCCAGCTTGGTCATATCATTTCTAATAGTCGCCGAGCTGGCTTTAACCTGATATTTTTTGGCTAGAATTTCACTCGAAACAGGAATAGCCGAATTGGTATATTCCTCGATAACTGATGTTAGTATTTTCTGCTGTCTATTGTTCATATTACGCTAATGGTCACAAATGAAAACGAATTAATGCTAATAAAATGTTTCTACTAATTATTTGGACACATTCGTTTCAATTCGCAACTATTTGCATTATAGCGTAGCGATTAGCAGTCGTCAAGTCCGAGTGCTAATTTATATTTTATACTACAAAATTTTATTGTCAATATTTCAAATACAAAAACCGCTCGGTTAAGAACGGTTTCTAAAAGATGTATGGATGTATGTTTAGTTATAATTTTAAATCTTCCGGATTGATTCCTTTTGGAGCGCTTACTCCCGCTGGAAGCTCTGTTCCCTTCGGCAAATTTTTGGTCATATCCTGCATTTTTTTGAGCTGTTCGCACATATCGGAAAAAGTGATATCAGACGGAACAGAAAAATCTATGGAAGCCACCGGCGTGCATTTCACATCCATTGCATCTTTGAAGGCTTCAGAGGCATCTTTGACATCTTCTTCTGTCGCTTTTGGAATACTTGAATCTTCTGCTGGTTTGTTATCTTTATTTAATTCTTCCATACAGAGTTGATTCCATTTGCTTCCTGTTTTGGTATCTTCGGACCAAGTGTACATTGTTTCCCCGTCGAAAACCATCAATTGTTTCTTTCCCATTACTTCGCTTTCTCCTTTATACTTCTTTCCCTCGACAAATGTTTTGGTAGTAAAGGATTCATCGCCTACTTTGTAAGTGTAGGAACATTCCATTTTCTTTCCGAGACCGATGGCATCTTTAATGGAATTAATTACTCCTCCGCTTGTTTCCTCTGTTTGCGCAGTTTCCTTCTTTGCGCTGCTCAGATTATTATTTTCTGCTCCTTTTTTTGCGCATCCGGAAACCAATATGACAGCTCCGATGGCAAAAACGGCAATTGCAATTTTTTTCATTTATTTTTTATAATTAATAGTTAACTAATTTTTTTAAGTTATTTTATTTCAGTTTCTTCTTTTTTGCTTTTTATTTTCTTATATATCTTCTCTCCGATTTTGTAAGCGACAAAAACAATAATGCCGTAAAGGATGAATACGGGAACAACGCGTATTATTAAAACTATAAGGAAGGTAATAAATTTCTGAAAATCCTTAAGCAAGCCATTGATAGTATCTTTCATTACCTGGAACGGCCTCCAAGTATCGGTAAATGTGATTTCTGGATCTTCCGAGAGGGTTGCTGTTATCGTTGACATATCGGTCTGCGAATCCATATATCTTATTCTTCCTTCTACTCTTTCTATTTCTCCCCTGGTTCTGGAAAGCTCTCTGGTTATTGCCAGCACGTCGTCTATTTTTTGGGCTGATTCAAGTATTTTCACAAAAGAAGCTTCTTCCGCTTTTTTGTTTTTAATTTGCGCCTGAAGATCGACGTATTGCTCGGTAACATCGCTTCCGGAAGTGGATTCATTCAGAACAAGAACCGCCACTTTTTTTATTTCAGAAATGGTATTTTCAAATTTATCAACCGGAACCTTAACTGCTATTATTCCGGATTTAATTTTAGATGAACTCTGGCGGATATTTGAAGAAAAAACATCTCCGTTGTTGGCTTTAGCAATATCCGCTATTGATTTTGCGCAGTCATCAACACTAGAAACCTTAAGTCCCAGATTTCCTGTTTTGATGATTTTTTTGTCTGTTGTTTGTTCGGTATAGGATATGGCATCTTGCGCTGAAGGCATTTCTGTCATGCTACTGCTCTTGGAAACAGGTGAATTTACGGAAGTTCCCAGTGGGTTAGCTGATTGAACTCCGCTTCCTGATCTCGCTAGCAAACTATCAGACATTTCATAGCTTGCTGTATTTAAAGATTTTTTCAGCCCGGACAATACCGTAAGGGAGGCAACGATAAAAATTAACACAACGGAAGCTATGATGATGATTTTCTTTTTCATAATTAAATTTAAATAATTACTTTTTTATTATAACATTTTATTTGAAAATAAAAAACGGGATTTGTTCGGAAGCGGTTTCCGGACAAATCCCTTACTCTTCTATGTCGCATTGTTTTTGCAATACTCCCAATGGCCAGGAGGATTAACCTCTCGCGTTGCGGGAATTCCTCCTGCAAGAGCCAACAGAAGAATTTTCCCCTTTTCTTCGCGTCTTACTTCTTCAGAATTCTTCTCTCTCTCCCTTTCTTTCTCGTCTTCCATTTTTCTTACCCCCTTTTTTTTGACATCTCCCTTGTTTATATTTTTACTGCAGGTTACTTCTCGTCGGTTCTTTTCTGTATATCACAACTTCGTCTTCTTTAACAAGATCCATATTGCATTCACCGGCCTTTTTACTGGACATACTTCGCAAGATGCTTCAGACACTTCTCCTAAGATTGGATAAGGGCACTCGGATAAAGCTTCTGGCTTATTCCTGTTGGCCACTTCAATGTATGGATAACGCTTGATTTTCGTAGTCTGTTTTTGCTTTTTCATGTTATCCCCCATATTTTTGACATAGAAAGAACTATTTCACCGGATCGTATCCTCCGTCATTCCATGGATGGCAGCGAATTATTCGCCGGAGTCCCATCCAACTTCCTCTGATTGCGCCATACTTTGCAATCGCCTGATAGGCATATTCCGAGCAAGTAGGATGAAAACGGCAAAGCCTTTCCGAATAAACATAGGAAAGAAAGCCATGATCCAAGGATAATGTTTTCTGGTATGCCCTTATCAAAATTAAAATGAACTTTTTTAACATACCCTTATGATTTATCGAAAACCTGATTTTGTCAAATGAAAATAATAGTATATAATAAATTTATAAAAGCTAAATACAAAAAACAAAAATAGCATGAAGGAGGTAACCTTTAAAAAAATAACCTGGATTGATTTTGACGACCCTTCGGCTGATGATATTCTCTATCTTCAGGAAAATTTCGATATTCATCCTTTGGCAATTGAAGAGTTCTTGACTCCGACAATGCGCCCCAAAGCGACCGAATATGGCAATTGTCTTTTTCTTACAGTCCACATTCCCCTTTTCGACGTAATCACCAGAACAACATATCCGGGAGAATTGGATATTGTTCTTACTAAAGATCATCTGATAACCGGACACCTAAAGGAAATCTATCAGCTCACTGAATTTTTTGATCAGCTAGAAGGCAGTGAAGGAAAACGAAGGCTCTATATGGGGAAAACTCCGGCGCATTTGATGTATCACCTCCTGGAAATACTTTTTGAATCCTGTTTTCCTAAAGCTGACCACATTATGGAAAAACTTAATACTGTCGAGGAGGAAATTTTTAAGGGCAACGAAAAAGAAATGGTGATGGAAATTTCCGTTGTCAAAAGGGATATTTTAAATTTCAGAAGAACACTCAAGCCTCAGCGTTCAATCCTTGAATCGATTATGCGAAAAAACTGTGATTTGATTTCGAAAGATTTGTTTCCATATTTTCAGGATTTAATGGGAACCAACATTCGTCTTTGGAATATTCTGGAAAATAGCAAGGAAATAGTAGAATCTCTGGAAGAAACAAACAATTCGCTGCTTTCCAACAAGCTGGATATGACGATGAAAATTTTGACGATTTTTTCAGCAGTCCTTTTGCCTCTAACGGTTTATTCAAACATCTTGGCTATGAGTGCCAGCATTCCCTTTGGAAACAATCCCTATGGTTTCTGGATTCATATGGCAATAATGTCTGTAATTGGAATTTTTACCATCACGCTATTTAAAAGCAAAAAGTGGCTGTAATTGACAAAGAATCACGAATTATGAATAATGAATTATGCAATTCTTGATTCTTGATTCATAATTCACAGTTCATAATTCTTTTTTATGCTCAATTTATACAACTCGCTAACAAAACAGAAAGAACCTTTTGAGCCAATACACGCTGGTAAGGTTTCGATGTATATTTGCGGTCCGACGGTTTATGATGCTTGCCATCTGGGACACGCCCGGGGTTATGTTTCAGTTGATGTGCTTCGCCGATACTTGGAATATTCCGGATTTGAAGTCCGGCATATCATGAATTATACGGATGTCGGACACTTAGTTAATAATTCCGAAGAAGGAGAAGACCCAATCGAAAGGAGAGCTAAAGCGGAAAAAATTGATCCAATCGCCATTGCGGAAAAATATATTGGATTATCCGAACAAGATTTCAAATCTCTCAATATCAAGCCGGCGCATTTTAATCCTCGTCCGACCAGATACATCGCGCAAATTATTAAATTCAATGAAGAACTGATTAAAAAAGGTTTTGCCTACGAGGTAAACGGTTCGGTATATTTTTCAGTGGACAAATTTCCGGATTATGGAAAACTTTCCGGAAAGAAAAAAGAGGATTTAATTTCAGGAGCGCGCGTGGAAATCAATCCGGAAAAGAAAAATCCTCTTGATTTTGCCCTTTGGATAAAAGCATCGGATGAACATATTTTGAAATGGGAAAGTCCGTGGAGCGTGGGATATCCCGGCTGGCATATTGAATGTTCAGTTATGTCCGCTGATCTCTTGGGACAGGATACTTTTGATATTCATGGCGGAGGAAACGAAAACGCTTTTCCTCATAATGAGAATGAAATTGCTCAAAGTGAGAGTTATCTTGGCAAGAAAATGGCCAATTACTGGTTTCTGTGGAATATGGTGATGGTGGATGGCAAAAAAATGAGCAAGTCTTTAGGAAATTTTACTACTATCAAGGATGCAGTTAAGAAATATAGCGCGATGACGGTAAGACTTTGGATTTTAAGCTCACATTATCGAAGTGTGACCAATTTTACCGAGGATTCTCTCCGGCAAGTTAGTGCAAATTTTCAGCGAATTTCCGATTTTGTAAATAATCTTAAAAACCCAGAAGCCGGAAACGGTTCTGAGATAGAAATTGAAAAATACCAGGAAAAATTTGAAGAGGCGATGAATGATGATCTGAACATGCCAGTTGCCCTTTCGATTTTGTATGAGCTTATAACTGAAACAAATAAATTAAATCCGAGCAATAAAAAAGAGATTTTAGGATTTTGGGGAAAAATGAATAAAGTTTTTGGATTAAATATTTCAAAAGAAGAGGCTGAAATACCTGAAGAGATTAAAAAACTCGCTTTGGAGCGAGACAATACCAAGAAAATCAAAGACTTTGCCGAATCCGACAGGATTAGAAAGCTGATTGAGGGAAAAGGATATATTGTCGAAGATGCGTTAGATGGGTATAAAATAAAGAGGAAATAGAATTTATTTTTTTATTTTCCGCAACAATAGGCATAACGCGTCAAGGTGTTTATAAGCTCTGCATAAAAAGTGCTATTTTTAAATTGCTTTTGTTGAATGCGTTAGCTATACTTAAAATAACTATGGCAAACGATAATGACGTCAAAAATCTGAAGATTCCGCCGCACAATATTGAAGCCGAACAGTCGGTTCTCGGGTCTTTGATGTTGGACAAAGATGCTATTATTAAGATTGCTGATATTATTAAAGTTGGTGATTTCTACAAAGATGACCATAATTTGATTTACGAAAAAATGCTGGCTCTCTATGAAGAACGGGAGCCTATTGATGTTCTTAGCATCTCCAATAAACTGGAAGAAATAAACAAATTGGAACAAATCGGAGGTTCAACCTATTTAGCATCCCTTGTAAATGCTGTTCCTTCAGCGGCTAATGTTGTCCATTATGCTAAAGTGGTTCAAAAGAAAGCAACGTTGCGAAGGCTGATTAAAGCCGCCAGCGATATCTTGGAACTGGGATACAAGGAGGGTGAAGATGTGGAGAAAATTTTGGATGAAGCCGAACAAAAACTGTTTAAAGTTTCTCAGAAATACATTAAGCAGGATTTCATTCCGATTAAAAATATTTTGGAGTCAGCTTTTAATAGGATTGACGAACTTCACAAAGACAATAGCAAGTTTCGAGGAGTTCCGACTGGATATCCGGATATGGACAATATTTTGGCCGGACTTCAAAAATCCGATCTGATCATTTTGGCTGCCCGTCCTTCAATCGGGAAAACAACGCTGGCGCTTGATATTGCCAGGCACATTGGAATTCGGGAAAAAGTTCCAGTCGGAATATTTTCCCTTGAAATGTCAGCCGACCAGCTTGTTGATCGTATGATCGCTGCTGAATCGCAGGTTGATCTCTGGCGTCTTCGAACCGGAAAACTTCGCAGCGAGGGTGAAAATAACGATTTTCAAAGGATTGGAGAAGCAATGGGCGTACTTTCCGAAGCTCCAATTTTCATCGATGATTCCGCTTCGGCTAATATAATGGAAATGAGAACAATGGCGCGCCGCCTCCAAGCGGAGCATCATCTGGGACTAATCATTATCGATTATTTGCAGCTTATGGAAGGACGGGGAAAAGAAAATCGCGTCCAGGAAATTTCCGAAATTTCCAGAGCCCTTAAAAATTTAGCGAGAGAAATCAATATTCCGGTGCTGGCACTTTCTCAGCTTTCCCGTGCAGTTGAATCCCGTTCCCCGCAAATTCCAAAACTTTCTGATCTTCGTGAATCAGGATCCATTGAACAGGATGCGGATGTGGTATTATTTTTGTATCGGGAAGATCGCGAAAAACCGGATACTCCAAACAAAAATATTGTTGAAGTTCATATTGCCAAGCATAGAAACGGACCGGTTGGCAGAATGAGCCTTTATTTTGAAGAAACTTCGACAACGTTTAAATCGCTGGAGAGAGTACATACGGAGTAATTAAACTTTACGTTTTGTCATCCTGAGTCGCCGCGACGAAGGATCCCTAACAAAATATAGCGCGCAATAATAAATTCTGAGATTCTTCGCGCGGCGCTCAGAATGACAATGAACTTAAACTTCTTATAAACTATGTACCCTAAAGGATTCAAAAAACTTATTGATAATTTTTCAAGCCTTCCCTCCGTTGGACCAAAAATGGCCGAACGACTGGTTTTATATTTATTCAAACAAAACAAGGAAAAAATTCAGGAATTTTCCGAGAATCTGGAAAATATCCAGCACATGAAAACCTGCCAGAAATGTTTTAATATCGCCGAGGAAGAACTTTGTGAAATTTGCAGAGGCGCCAAGAGAAATCAGAAACAGATTTGCGTGGTTGAAGAACCGTTGGATATAATATCTCTCGAAAAAACCAGCGCCTATCAGGGATTATACTTTGTCCTGGGAGGAACTATTTTTCAAAACAACAATGAAAATGAGTTAAAAATACCAGAACTCTTGAAAAGAATAGAAAATGAAAAAATAGAAGAAGTGATTATTGCTACCAACCCAACCACTGAAGGCGATGCGACGGCTTTATATTTAAAACGAAAAATTCAACCATTGGAAATAAAAATTACCCAATTGGCTCGAGGTTTGACAACCGGCGGCGATATTGAGTATATTGATGAAAGCACATTAACTTCTGCGATTAACAATCGTAGAGAGTTAAAATAAATGAAGGAGGAAAGTCATGATTAATATTAAAGTTGTTCTGGACAAGGATTTCAATGGTGTTTTCTTTGGGCACGAGGGACACAGGGTAAGATCAATTGGAATGTCAGCTCTTCATGAAGGTGAAGAAGTGTACATTTCTCAATGTCCGCAGAATCCAAAAAAGTTCGAGGTAACTGCGGATTGCATTCATTGTGAAGTATGGACTATTGTGGAGGAAAGTGAGATTTTCGAGGAGTTACAATATGGCATCTAAAGAAAGAGAAAGGGCGGTCGCAGATAACACTGTGCGACTCGCCCTTTTTTACTATCCTCTATCCAATTTTAGTAATTTCTACTTCGGTGAATGGCTGCCTGTGTCCGAATTTCACTTTGTACCTTTTTTTGGCATGATGCTTGATTCCTGTAACTTTTTTTGCTCTGTCTTGCTTCAAAATCTTTCCTTCGATCTTAGCGCCTTTAATGAAAGGAGCGCCGATTTTTGCTTCTTTTTCATTGCCGACAAAGAGAACTTCCGGAAATTCAAAAGAATCGCCCACTTCTCCCTCTATTTTCTCAATTTTAACCTTAGTCCCTTTTTTGACCAGATATTGTTTCCCGCCAGTCTTGATAATTGCTAGCATATTTTAGTAAATTATGAATTATAAATACCCGACAATCCTATCATTTAAAGCCAGAAGTGTCAATCTTAACAAATACTTTCAAAAATTCCTTGGAGTTCATATTCCTTGTATCTGCTGGATATTCTTTCGATATTTCTGAGCTCGCTTATTAATTGGCTACAGCTTTTAATTTGTCCGCCTTTTACTTTTTTAGTTATTCCGTATATTCCATCTCTATCTACCCCCGCAGAAGAACGTATTCTTTCAATTTCACTTAATACCCTGCTTTCATCTTTCATTTTTTTATTGAAATTAAATTATTAAATAATAACATTCAGTTTCTTCTTAAGGCTTTTAATATCATTTTCCATCATCATCTTGTCATTTTCAATCTTTTTTATTTTTTGTTTTCTTTCGGAAATATTGACATTGAGAAGGGCTAATTGTTTTTCCAATCTCTTGAGTTCCATTTCTTCAACCTCCTTGTCTCTCTCTAATTTTCTCAAATCAGAATCAGCAATAGAGAGAGCATACTGGATGCGCTGCCTTTGAGCATGGCTATTGGATCCATCTGTAGCCGAATTTTGAATTGAATTATCCATTGAGAATTTACAATTTTCAATTTACAATTTTCAATGTTTGAAAATTTATTCATTGCGATTTGATTGTAAATTGATCATTGATCATTGAAAATTATCCGATTACCCCTCCGCCCAAAACTTCTCCTTTTCCGGAATAAAACACGGCGGATTGTCCAGGAGCGATTGCCCTTTGCGGATTTTCAAACACCACATTGTTATCTTTGCTTATTATAGCATTAACCAGGGAATTTCGATAGCGCGTCCTAACTAAAGTTTTGGCGGGAAATTTTGGAGTTTTACCTATCCAATTTATATTTTTAAGCTTCATTTTTTGGCTAAAAAGATCTTTTTCTTCGCCCACAATCAGCCTATTTTTCGAAAAATCTTTCCTAGTCACATAAAAAGGTCCCCTGCCGCCTATCTTTATGCCTTTTCTCTGACCAATAGTATAGAATGGTAATCCCGCATGAGTTCCCAGAATATTATCCTCCAAATCGCAGATTTTCCCTTTTCTGAGCTTTAACATTTTCTTCAAAAATTTTTCATAGCCTTTTTCCGAAATGAAGCAAATATCCTGTGATTCTTTTTTGTCATAAACCGGTAAACCAAATTTTTTAGCCATTTTTCTTACTTCCGGTTTTGTGTAATTGCCCAGGGGAAACAAAATTTTTGATAATTCTTTTTGATTTAAGCGATAGAGAAAATAACTCTGGTCTTTATTTTTGTCTTTTGCCTCAAATAAAATAAAATTCATAATTCGTGATTCATAATTCGTGATTCTTTTAATACGAGCATAGTGTCCAGTAGCAACATAATCTGCCTTTAGTTCAAACATTTTTTCAAATAAAACCCTAAACTTTATTTCCTTATTGCAAACCACGCAAGGATTCGGAGTGTTCCCGCTTTCAAGTTCTTCTAAAAAATAATCTACTACTTTTTTCTTGAAATCTTTAGAGGCATCGACTATTTCAAGTGAAATCCCGATTTTTTGCGATATTTCTCTAACTTCTTTTACGCTATTTTCATTGCCAAAAAAATCAAGAAATATTCCTCGAACGTCGTACCCTTTATTTTTTAGCAAAAGCGCTGCAACAGAAGAATCAACTCCTCCGGACATAGCGACGATCACTCTTTTATTATTCTTGCTATTAGTCACCTTTACTTTTTTTAATAAGTTCCCTCAGTTCCCGAAGATTGACTGTTGTTTTTTTGTGGTTTTGTTTGAAATTTTTTGGAGCAACGTATTGAAGCTGGGAAAGAACTATTGGATTTTCCTCTGAAACAAAAGCTTTTCTTTCGATGCTCTTTATTTTTTCAGGACTATTGTTTTCATTCGTTGATTGATTATTTTTACTCGAAATCTGAACATCCTTATGATTCATGCTTCCTCGCCTCGCTGGCAGGCAGATTGATTCTCGATTTTTAGCTCTAGCTATTGCTCTTTGATAATCCTTAAAACAATCCTTGCAGAATGTCGGCCTTTGTGCGTCCGGCTTGAAAGGAACCTGTATTTTTTCTCCGCAAGTATCACAAATCGCGTCATATAAAATCTTTACATCCGGAGCAGGCTCATTTTCTGATAAACTTTTAACAGGAGTTGTTGTTTCTTCTTTTATGATATTCTGTTTTATCTCCAGTGGCGCAATATTTTTAATAGGTGCGAAAACCTGAGACTTTTTAGGCTGGACAACAATGCATTCTGCTGATCGAGCAACTCTAACTGCTTCCCTGGCTTTTTCTTCGACAAGCATTCCGCTCCAGCGCTTTATTTTGTCTTCCACTTCTTCAGCGCTAGTAGCATACCGTTCCCTTGAAACTTTAATAACTTTATCTTCATTGCCTTTGGTCGGATCAATATCAATCGGCGCAAGCGTCTTAGCTGAAAAAGCATTGCCTGCGATACCGTCTATCATTAGTTTGAGATATATTTTGTATTTCGGAAGATTGACTACGTCATTCATCATGAAAATAGGTTCAAATTCTTTTTCTAAGAGTTCGGCGTCAGCTGCGCCCACTCTAAATGAAATGAGCGTTCCGGCATTTCCAAAAATTGCATCGCGAACTATTTCATCAATCTGGGTAATATATTGGTTGGCTAAGATCAGATTTAGGCGGTATTTTCTAGCTTCAGAAAGTATATTAGCAAAAGATTCCGTAGCAAAATTTTGAAACTCATCAACATAAAGGTAAAAATCATTTCTTTCTTCCTCGGGAATATCAACTCTGCCCATCGCGGCAAGCTGGATTTTGGTTATCATCATTGCGCCAATGAGAGCGCTATTATCCTCACCAATCCTTCCTTTTGACAAGTTCATAATTAGTATCTTTCGATTGTCCATAATATCTCTGACATCAAAAGATGACTTTGTCTGGCCGACAATATTTCGAATCAAGGAACTGGAAAGAAACTGCCCGACTTTATTTTGAATTGGAGAGATTACTTCCTGAAGAACTCTGTCATTCCACTTTGGAAATTCATCCACCCAAAAAGACCGAACAACTGGATCGGTAATTTTTTCCACGATTTTTTTGAGATAATTTTTATCAACTAAAATTCTAGTCACACCCAAAAGAGTTGACCCGGGATATTCCAAAAGAGCCAGAATTGCATTTCGAAGGATATATTCCAAACGCGGCCCCCAAGAATCTGCCCAAATCTTTTTGAAAACTCCGATTAGTCCCGAAGCAATGAGATGCCTTTGCTTTGGATCGATATTTTCCATCACATTAAAAGCAATTGGAAAATCCTGATCAGCCGGATTGAAATAGATGACGTCATTAATTCTGTTTGAAGGAATGGCTTTGATCAACTTTTCGGCCGTATCTCCGTGAGGATCAATAAAAGCTACGCCTCTCCCGCTTTGTATGTCTTGAATAGCCATTGTTTCTAGGAGATTTGTTTTTCCCATACCGGTTTTTCCAATAACATACATATGACGGCGCCGGTCGTCGGTTTTTATACCAAATACCCTTTCTTGATTGCGGAAATTGGTTTTAGCAAAAAAATTTATTTCATCTGGCATAGCATCTCGAATATTCACGAACCCGATAAAAATATTTCATATTTTTATCTCACGAAACAATCTCAAATTTAGGGATTTTTCGTGATAAGTTTAGTGAATGTTTAGTGATTTACTTAACTGGTAAATTAGCTGGGGCGCCTCCAAGCTTAGCTTCTACTCTGCGAAGCGATGGGGTCATCACAGACATATCGGGCATATGAAATATCGTAGCAAGTTCTGAAGTGCTTAGATAACAATTATTACCGGTTGGATCGCGGTCAATGTATCGTTTGATTAATTTCCTTTGCCTGTAACGAAGCCTTGACTTTATCATAAAATACCAAGCATAAGTCTTCGTTTCATCTTGAATCTTAATCCCGTTCGAATATTGGTCGGAAAATTGTTTCATAGATCCCCAAAATCCTCCCACTACTCCCGGCTTATCGTAGTTTTCTCTTTTGCCAAGGTAAACAAATCTCATCTTTGTTAAGAAAATATTCTTGGTCATATTTTCCTCAAGGGCCTTGAGTTTCTCCTTTTCTCCAGGCGTTAAGCGAAATTCAAGGGGAGCTTCATCTTTCTTTTCTTCTGCTGCCTTAAACTCAACCGGGCCGGATAGAGCTTTAATTAAATTACCGAAAATATCGGTGGTATCCGTCCATAATCTTTCTAAAATTCCGCCGGATTTATTGGCTCTTTTTGTTAGCTCATTAATCATTCTTAATCCCTCTTCATGCTCCCATCCTTCAGGCTCAGGCGTAATTAAAAGCTGCCACCAAACTTTTTGGTTGGGTCCGAGCTGGGAAAGAATTTCAAGAACAGAAGCTAGCGGATCAATCATTTTTCCGGTAACATCTTCTTGGAATTTATCATAAGTTTTGATTGGCATTGGTTCGGGACCAGCCAATTTTGCATCCGCTCCCCAAACTTCCCACTTTTTATTAGGAAGAATAAGCGGCACTCTCTTTGCATAATCATCCACCTCCACAATCTGAATGTCAGGATACTGGGCATAAAGAGCGGCTTCCACCATTCCTCGGTCAAAATCAGGACATTGTATATAAAAATGTATTTCACCGCTGTCCCCTACTATTTCAAGGCTGAAACGTTCAATCACCCGGCCATGCATGTAAAAATCGCCTCTGGGAATAGTTGTGAACACGCCATGAAGCACATTGAAAAAAGACTCCAGTATTTTAGGACTCTTTTCGAG
>JBBABD010000018.1 GCA_041657845.1 Parcubacteria group bacterium | reverse complement strand
CGCAAATTTTCAGCAAACCAGCATTGGTTTCCGATTTTTATTGTTTCATATTCATTTTCATTATATTTACAAGTGTCTCCGCATGAAACACTCGTGCAACTGCTTCCAGCTACCGCCATATTCACCGCTCGGGCTGTCCCCGCATAAGAACCGACAGAGTTTATCCTGATAATTTCAGAAACATCATCTTCGCATCCTAATGAACCTTCTTCGCCAAAAAAAGTAACCTCATATTTTTTAACGCTTCCAGTTCCAATGTCGCCTGAAGCCACTTCGGAGACGCATCCCAAACTAGAAATCTTATCCAGAGAACCAGCATCTTTTATTTTTTTAAGTATTATTTCCGCTCCGCTGTCGGCCGTCTGAAAGGCTTGGGTGGATTTTCCTGTTTCACTAGACATTTTTTTGGAAATAATTGCCGTTGAAGCTATTCCCAAAGCCGCAACAACACCGATAAAAAGCACTACCAAAGAAAAAACAAGAGCAGATCCGCGATTTAATTTCTTTTTTTTCATAACTTTTGCGTTCAATTATTAAATTTCGGCAAAAAATTTTAAATCCCAGCTTCTTTATAAGTTCTAAGGGAAACGGATGTTTGGATTCTTGCCACATCTTTTTTTGCGCTCGAGCAACCGCTAGATGCACATATTTCGATTGATATCGTCACCTTGCCCAAAACTTCCGAACCAGCAGTATCATCTGAAGGGACAACATAAAAACTCAGACTATTGACATTCTTCGCAACTAAATTGGAATATTCCGAAAAAGTTACAGTGGAACACCAATCCCTCTTCTCGGAAAAGGTGCTTCCGCTTATACCGTCATTTGGATCATCCACTTCAGCCATTTGCAATTTCCCTTCATTAAATCGATATGAAACGCATTTTTTTTCTGAATAATTATAAAATATGATTCTGGAAACATTGCCAGGACTATTGGGATCAACAATACTGCTAGTTCTCAATGATTTTGCCATTAGATTCATTGAATACTGAGCGCTTTCCAAATCTTTTTGGATTGACTTGGCGCTACTATAGCCTCCAAAAAGACTGGAAAAAGAAATCGAAACCGCCATCATTACTAAGACAAAAATAAACATAGCTGTCATTACCTCCAGCAAAGAAAACCCTTTTTTGTTTCTCATTTTTTTCATTTTAATTTTTCCAGTCAGTTAAAATATTCTCGACATAAATACACTTTGCCGCCATATTGCAATCAACAGGAGGGTCTGAATTTCCATTCCACCAAGTTGTGCTTGTTACCAATTTTCCTCCCGATCCTCCGGGATCGCTAGTGATATTTATTCTCCTTAAAAATTTTGTCGCATCTCCTCCGGAATGCGTGTAATAACCGCTATTATAGTTTAATGCATAATTCAAACTTCCCCCGCAAGATAGGTTGCTATTATAGCTGATTATGCAATCATCATTAGCAAAGCCGTTGAAAACATCTTCTGGGTTGGTTAGAAAATTGTTGTCTCTGACATTCCTGATTAATTCAACTCCTTCCTGCGCCAATTCTGAAGCAATAATGCTATCGCGAGAATCGATTGAATTTTTGATATTTCCCGCCATCAAAGTTATAGCTGCCGTAATCCCGATAGACAAAACGAAGACGGAGATGAGGACTTCTATGAAAGAAAAGCCGTTTTTGTTTTTTATTTTCATTATTTTAATCGATTATTTTTATGACGGGCAAGGAAGATTTTTTACTTCCGAAACATCTCCGCCTTTATTCACGCAAATATAATACGTACTGCTATTTTTAGTTAATTGAATCGTCGTATCACTGGCAGGATTTAAGGTTCCGAATGGCACGGAAAAAGAAACTGTGTTTGCGCTTGCATTGGCAAATGTTATTCCGTTTTCTAGAGTATGACTAACGGAATAATTTCCACTGCAATCCATAGAATAGCCGGAAGAACCGTATGTAAAATTATATTGAGAACAGCTAGAACTGGCGCCTTTTCCAGCTAGGGCATTATTTTGCGCTTGTCGGATAGCAGCGACAACTTTCCTGGCTGCAACTTCCACTTCAGCATCTCTCTTTCTATCACCCATTGAAACGATAGTCACCGAAGTAATGATGCCTATAATAGCAATCGCTATAAGCAATTCAATGAGAGAAAATCCCTTTTTATTTTTTCCGCCATAGGCGGATCCGCATTTGGCGGAAAAAATTTTATTCATTAATAAAACATTGAGTAATAATAATCTATGCCTGGGAAAATTTTGGAAAGAAAAATTGCCAAAATCATAGCACTGACCAAAAACGGAGCAAATGGAATCTGGCTTTTCATCGTCTTTTTCTTCGCCAGCAATAGTATTATACTACAAATCGAACCGATAAGAAAAGCTGCTGCTAAAGTAAAAAATATTTTGGGATATCCGACAACGAATCCAGCCAAAAAAGCCAGGTAGGCATCGCCCATTCCCATCCATTTCTCTTTGGAAACGAGAACCAGGATAAAAAAGAAAAGAAAGGCAATAACTCCCCCGATCATTCCCGAAAAGATGGAAAGATTCCAAATTCCCAGCTCCGGAATAAAATTCAGCCAGTCGCTAAAAATGGCGTACAGAAGCGAAACGCCCAAAGCAATCCAGAAAATAATCATCGGGATTTCCATATATTTGAGATCATACATAAAAATGACGAGCAGCAAAGAAAAAAGCGCCAGGAAATAAGCGGTGATTATCCAGCTTTGAGGATCGCTCAAAAAAAAGAAATAATTTCCGAGAAGCGCAAAAACCGCGCCGGTAACAAATTCCATGAGTGGATATTGCCAAGATATTTTTTCATTACAATCCCGGCATTTCATCCTGAGGAGAATAAAACTAAAAAGCGGGATATTGTCATACCAGCGAATTTGCTTTTTGCAATGCGGACAATGAGAGCGTCCCAAAATAGACTCGGCCACATTCAAACGATAAACCACGACATTCAAAAAACTGCCGATAATAAGCCCAGAAATAAAAAAAAATAGAATAGTCATATTTTGTGTTCGTTTTTTGACAATAAATGATATTAACAATCGCCAGAAAATACAGCCCCCACTTGGCTGAGAGTCCCGACACAAGTTGTTGATCCAGTAACCGCTGTTGAAGTATATACGCCTCCAAGTATTTCACCTGTAGTAGCTGTACATGTCGGAACGGCGGTTATGGTTGCAACGCCATTGGGATCTGTCCAGGTTGGAATTACATGAGGAGAAGCTTCACAACCTGAAACCATTGCTATCTGCATACTCTTAACCTTAGATTTAAACTCATCCATTCTGGCTCTTTTTCTAGCAGACGATAAACTCACCAATACGATTGATGCCAAAATTCCGATGATGGCGATAACGATCAAAAGTTCGATCAGAGTAAAACCTCGCCTTTTTCTAATTTTAGCCATACTTATTAATAATAAACTTAAAAACTTTATTTGCTTGCCAATACACCTAGGTGACAAATTGGCAAGCATAGAAATTTTTAATGCAGTGCAAAACCATCCTTGACTGAATTCTTCTAAACTGGAATTTAACAACTACCTGCGAACGCAACTCCGTTAACGTTAAATGTTGCCGTGCAGGCACCACCCGTCGTAGCAGGTATTGAGTCCATGGTTCCGCCTATATCTCCAGTTGATGCATTACAAGTTGGGGCACCTGCAGCGTTAGATGTGCCGGCTGGACATGCGGTTGTTGTACCCGCATCACAACTTGCAACATTCGCTGCATTACAGCTAGCAGCTACAGACTTGAATTCCGCCATTCTGGCTCTTTGCCTAGCTGACGAAAGACTTACCAACACAATCGACGCCAAGATTCCGATGATGGCGATAACGATTAAAAGCTCGATCAGAGTAAAACCTTTCTTCTTTTTGTTTGTTTTTTTCTTTTTCATATTTCACCGCCTTTCTATTTTTATTTTTTATCCATTATCCAAAATCATTACTTTTATTATAGCATAAACTTCAGCATTTCCCATTAGGCAAAAAGAGTTATTGAATTTTATTTGCAATATCATAAATTGGCAGTAGCACCGCAAAAACCATAATCGCCACTCCGATTCCCAAAATAGAAATTAAAATCGGTTCAATCATCGTGGAGATATTCCTAGTCATCGCATCTACTTCTTGTTCATAGAAGGTAGCGGTTCTTCTCATTATTTCACTTAACTTTCCGGTTTCTTCCCCGATTTTGACCATTCTGGTGACAATCGGCGGTATTTCTTCGGATTTTGAAAAAACATCGCTAATATTTCCCCCTTTTTTTGCTTCATCGGCACATTTCAAGATTATATTCCGAAAAACACAATTCCCGACAACCGAGCTAACTTCCTGAAGAGCATTGACCATTGGAATTCCCCCGTCAATCAAAATCGCAAAGTTATCGGCAAATCTGGCAATATAAACAGCTTTGAAGAAACTTCCGAAAACAGGCAATTTTATTTTTATCTGGTCCCATTCTTTTTTTCCCTCCTCTGTTTTTATGTAATATATCAAACCGCCTATAATTCCCAATATGGCAATAAGCACTGCCCACCAATAAGCTTGCATAAAATCTCCAATCATCATTAACAATTTCGTATACCAAGGCATAGCCACATTCATTTCCTTAATTACTCCGGTAAGCTTTGGCAAAACAAAAGTTATTACAATGAAACCTATTATGGTTGCCGCTCCAATAACAAAAGCCGGATAGAAAAGCGCACTTTTAATTTTTGAGCTTAACTGATAGTTTTTTTCAATATTATCGGCAATATACGAGATTGATTTTTGAAGATTCCCAGATATTTCACCGGATCTTATCATACTAATAGTCAATCTATTAAAAACCAACGGGTGCTTGGATAAGCTCTCAGAAAGAGACATCCCGTCTTTTATATCATCTTCCATTTCTCTGATCACCACCCTGAGATATTGATTATCAGTTTGCTCTTCCAGCGCCTGAAGAGAAGGAACGATCGGAACTTTCGAATCAATGAGCGTTGAGAGTTGCCGAAAAAAAATAACCAGCTCCTTCGGTCTTGCTCCCTCCCAAATTCTTTTTAGATCTTTAATGAAAAAAGAGCTTCTTTCTTTTTCAACAACAGAAACAGGGATCAGCCCTTTTCTTTGGATAATCTGGACAGCTGCTTCTTGAGTAATTGCCTCCACCTCTCCTTCTTTGGTTTTTCCCAAAGAATCTTTGGCTTTAAAAATAAAATTCATATTTAATTATTTTTATTAATTAGCATCTGAAAATAATCTTTATTCTTTGCATAAATAGAAGCATCTTCCGCGGTTACAAGCCCTCTCTGCACCAAATCCATCAAAGATTTGTCCAGGGATATCATCCCTTCTTTAAGCGATGTTTCGATAACATTATCTATTTGATACGCTTTATTTTCACGGATTAAATTCTCAACGGCATGATTTTTAAACATAATTTCCACAGCAGGAACTCTTCCTCCTCCTATTTGAGGTATCAATCGCTGAGAAACGACCCCCAAAAGAACATTGGAAAGTTGCAATCTTATCTGGTTTTGCTGATGAGCCGGAAAAACATCAATAATTCTATCGATTGTCTGGGAGCTATCATTGGTATGAAGCGTTCCTAAAATCAAATGTCCGGTTTCAGCTGCCGTCATAGCCGTTCCAATGGTATCTAAATCTCTCATTTCTCCAATTAATACTATATTAGCGTCCTCTCTAAAAATAGCTCGGAGGGCGTTATTAAATGATTTGGTATCCTGGCCAACTTCTCTTTGGTTTACTATGCATCGATCCTGAACATAAACGTATTCGATTGGATCTTCAACTGTAATAATATTTTTCTCCTGATTATGATTAGCATAATCAAGCATCGCCGCAAGCGTAGTAGATTTTCCGTGGCCGACTGGACCAGTAATCAGAATCAAACCCTGAGAGCAATTCATAAGATCATAGAGAGCGATCGGCATATTCAATTCTTCTAAAGTCCTAATCCTGTCAGGGATAAGCCGCATTGCGATGCTGATATATCCCTTTTGAAAAAATATATTTGTCCTAAAACGAGCCTTATCTTCAAAGTTATAGGAAAAATCAACTTGCCCATCTGCTATTAAGTGTTTTTTATTCTCCTCGCTAAGCATTGCATCGCTAAGGGACTGCGTATCTTCCGGGGTTAGCACTGTTTCTTGGGACATCGGGTAGAGCTTTCCGTCAAGTCTTATTGTAGGATAACGAGCCGCAACTAAATGCAGATCAGATCCGTTTTGCTGAGCAACCATCCTAAGTAAACTTTTTAGTCTTTGTTCTCCGTGAACCATAAATTTGAATTTATTTTTTTAATACCATATTAACCTTGCTGATTACCTCTGACGGAGTAAAATGAGATTTAATCAAATAATCATCAGCTCCCATTCCCAGTGCTTCTTGAATTTTTTCTTTTTCCGACAAATTGGTAAGTAAAATAATCGGAATTTTTTTCCATTTTTCCTCCTTTTTAATTTTTTTAAGCGTTTCTATCCCGTCCATATACGGCATCACAATATCCAGAAGGATTAGATCGGGAATTTTTTCCTCCAATTTTTTTATTGCCTCCAAACCATTTTCCGCCACCATCATATCAAATCCCTCGCTGCTTATTTTTGTCTGATAAATGTCAGAGACAAAAGAATCATCCTCTACTAACAATATCGTCTTTTTTTCCATAAAAATATTTTAATTTTTAAAAATTAAATGCGGCTTATACATCTTCAATTTCTCCTCCTATACTCATACTCCCCTTGGTAACTCTATCTATTTCGGAATAAACTGTTACGCCTTTTAAAACTTTCAAAAGGCCGTCCTGCCTCATTGTTATCATTCCCTCTTTCTCAGCTTGCATCTTAACCGCCACTTCATTTCCACTTTTACCTGAAATCAATTCCTGCATTGAACTGCTTATTTCTATGACTTCATAAATTGCAATTCTTCCTTTCAATCCAAGATTCCCGCATTCCCCGCAACCTTTTCCGCTATAAAATTTAAGCTTCTCAGAAAGATCAACCCCATATTTTTTTAGTTCTTCTTTTGGAATTATGGATAGTTCTTGCTCAATTTTTTTATAAATCTTCTCAGGGACGTCAATTTCCTCTTTGCAATTTTCACAAATCTTTCTTACCAAACGCTGAGCGGCTACAACTTTAAGTGAAGATGCAAGCAGGAAAGGTTCTATACCCATATCAATAAGGCGGGGGATGGATCCAACAGCATCATTGGTGTGAAGAGTCGAAAAAACCAAGTGTCCGGTAAGCGCTGCATGAATAGCAAGTTCGGCCGTTTCATTGTCTCGTATTTCCCCTACCATTATAACATTGGGATCTTGGCGCAGAATAGAGCGGAGTCCGTTTGCAAAAGTATATCCTATTTCCGGTTTTATTTGGCTTTGGTTAACGCCGCCAATGTAATATTCTACAGGATCTTCAAGGGTAACGATATTTCTCTCTTCCTGATTCAAAATTTTTAAAAATCCATACAGCGTGGTAGATTTCCCGCTGCCAGTCGGACCGGTAATAAGCACTATTCCGAAAGGATCTCTTATTCTTTTATCAAAAATTTCGTGATTCCTCCCAATCAAGCCCAAGGACTCTAAGTCAAAAACTTGGTTTGTCCTGTCAAGAACACGCATTACTACTTTTTCACCCTCGACGACAGGAAAGGTTGAGACTCTAAAATCAGTAATCTTTTTCCCATCCTTTATTTGGAACCTTCCATCCTGCGGCTTTCTCTGCTCATCTATTTTTAAATTAGATAATATTTTTATTCTAGAAACAACTGCTCTTCCCACATCTTTCGAAATAAATAAGGAGGGATGCAACACCCCGTCAATCCTAAACCGAACTCGATACTTATCATCTATTGGCTCAATATGAATATCGCTAGCCCGCCCCTCTACTGCATGATTCACAATAACTTCGACGAGTTTCGTAACCGGAGCGTCTTGAATTATTTCCTGAATTTTTTCTTCCTTGCTTTTTTTTGATTTTTTAATTTCTTTTTCTTCTTCTTTGAGGGACATTGCGGCTTCTGCTGCTATTTTCTCAGGATTGCTATACAATCTCAGCATATCCTTTATTTTTTCCGGATTGGTGAGATAAATTTCAATTCGAAACCCTTCTTTGCCGGTTAAAAAACGAAGAACATTTAGAGCCTCTATGTCATGAACGTCAACCATCGCTACTCTTATTAAATCATCTTCCTTGTCAAAAGCAATCATTTGATGCTTCAAGACTAAATTTTCCGGGATTATAAAAACAACGTCCTTATCAATATCGTCTGGAAATTTATATACATAAGGAACCCCCAATTGCTGAGCCCTTTTGGCTAGTTCAATTTCTATCGAATCTTTCGTTTTATTTTTCCCGTCATTCATAAATAAAATAACTGAACTTTAAAATTAATTACTGGAGGAAGGGATTGCTCTTTCCTTTTTGCCCTTCATTTAAAACTGGAACGTTCTTTGTCATTAAATCATGCAGTTTTATTTCTTTGCTAAAGTCAAAGTTATTCTTGGAAAAAATGTTCGAGTAATCGCCGCTTTCTGCATTAACTGATTCCATATGCCCAAACCCCATTGCTATACTTACGCTAAGGACATCGCTATCGGACTGATTCCCCTCTTCGGAAGAAATCTCTTTTTTTGAAATAGCAAGCGAATTTGTTTTATTCAAAATTCCAGCGCTATAAATTTGCTTTAGAAACATTTTTATATTATCATATTTTCCCAAAAGATTAGCTTTCACAGTTACAAATCTGACATTTGGATCATCGATTTGATTGTCCGAAGCATTATTGGGAATTTGAGCCAAAACATTACCCTTCCCTTCTTCCAGCGTTAGTTTGATCAGGCTTATTCCGGAATCATCCGCTATATAATTTATCGCGTCTGTTGTCCTTTCATCGCTTCTCACGGAAGGAAGATAGCTTAAAATATAATCCTCTTTTTCTTTATTGTTATCCAAAATCGTCTTGAGAATATCTACATTATTTTTTTTATCCCTAGTGCGATTAAGATCGTCAACGGCTTTGCTTACTTCATTCCTTTTAATATTGATTTCTTGAATGGTCGGCCAAATATACCAAATTGAAACAACAACCACAACCAAGAACGCTATCGGAGTAAAAATTATTTTTAAGCGCATAAGATTATTTCGGATTTAATTTGCCAAATCTATTGGAAAACTAAAACCAATCAAAAGAATTAGATACTATGTTTAAATTATTCCTCGAAATTAACTATGATCTCGCCGTCTTCACTGCGAGAAGTGTTATTAATTTTTAAATTTTTAAAATTATTTGAATTTTTAAAGCTAAGCACTTGCCTTGCTACCGTCTGAAAATTATCAGTTGTTAATTCTATCTTGACCGCATTGGGAGAATATGTGAAAGAATTGACTTTTGCACCGCTAACCATAATGCCCTCAAGCTCTTCTAAATATTTGCTATAATCATCCCTGGAAGAAGACTCATCTGCTGCTCTTTCCATCCTTTTTTCAAAATCGACTATCCTGTCAGCATTCTTCCCGCTTAAAGTAGCCATCTCTAATTCATTCTCTTGCACTAAGCTTGCCTTTTGATTACTTAGGTTGGAAGAATACCACTTAAGCAGGACAAGAACAATAAAAACGCCAATCAAAAGAACTACGGGAACAATAAGGGCCTTTCCTCCTCCGAATCTCTGTTTAATATTATTTCCCCCCTGGGCCGACTCAAAAAGATTTATATTGTTCATCTTTTTAAAAATATCCGGGAAAATAAATCAGAGATGTATTTTTCCGGTAATTTTAATAAAAAATTTATTTATTGCTTATTATTATTCTCTTCTACCCCTCTGAATGCCAACCCCAACGCGACTGAAAAAGAATTTCCCATTTTTTCTACGAAGGGATTAATTTTTTCATCATAATCTATTTTTCGCCAAGGATTTCCTACAATAGTTTGAATTCCTGTTTTTTGATTGAAATAACCGCCTATTCCCTGGAGCTTGGACGAGCCTCCGGAAAGAATAACTCCATCAACTCTCCCCAGTTCTCCTTTTTTCGATTTATAAGCATTGATTATTCTGATAGATTCATTAATGATCATATCTAAAACCGGTATAACCAATGACATTTCCCTGCTACTCAGAAGATCCTTGTTTTCTTTTTTTAGTTCTTCGGCTCTTTGCTTTGAAATATTAAGGCTATCTGCAATCACATTGGTAATTTCATTCCCCCCGCCTTCAATATTACGATTTACTTTTATCGTTCCGCCTTCAACTAAAATAATATTGGTCATTCTGGCTCCAATATCAACAATCAAAAAACATCCGGGGTCTTTCCCTACCATTGCCCTTGCCAAAGAAAAAAGTTCCAGTTCAACGTTTTTCACCTTAAGCCCAGATTCCTTTACGATATTCCCGCATCTAATAACCTCCCCTCTGGGAGCTGCGACTAACAAAATTTCATTATTTTCTCTTTTGTCTGGAATATTCCCCTTATTAACACCCTTCCCCGAAAGCTTTTCGAGCTCCACATTCCAAATATTGTTCTTTTTCTCTGTTTGACCTTGATTTTCCTCCTTATTTTCTTTTTTAGGATCATTTCCATTCGTTTTCTTTCCAATAATTTCCCAATCAAGAGCAACTTCGTCAAGAGAGATGGGAATATATTTCCTAGCTTCAAACCTGATAGCGTTTTCCAGATCTTCTTCTTTCATGTCAGGAAAGTCAATTACGGTGATAAGACCGCTAGAACCAGGCAATGAAATATAAGCCGAGTCAGACTTAAGCTTCATCGATTTGATTAATCTTTCAAGATATTTTTGAAGTTTTTTGTTGTAAGAAATTTGGGACTCAGAAACTGCGGTTTCGCCTCTTACGGAAGCAGGATTTAACAATCCAAGATCCACCCATCCATAATTTTCCAGATGCATTTTTTGGCTTTTGTAGGAAATTTCCACTATTTTTATCGCCGAGGTTCCAAAATCTATTCCTACAGCATAATTTTTTGAGCCACCGAATAATTTAAACATTTGTGTTTATATTTTTATATTACAATCCTATCTCAAAATAAAACTTTTAGTTTTTTTGGCTAAAAACTTTAATTCTTAAATAAATAATAGCATATTTTTAAAATCAAGGCAAAAGTTATACACATAAAGATTTCTGCTAGCCAGCTAGCCGCTATCAACTAGCAAATGCACCATCAAGACTCGATCATTGACCTCTCGCCTTTATTGAAATAGAATATTATCATAAATCTTTTGTATTAATTTGAGCTATGCTTGAAGCAAAAATATCCCAAAAATTAACTCTGCACGCCAAGAAATGCCTCAAAGAAGCTCAAAGTTTAACTTGCCAAGAAATAAAACCAAAGCATCTGCTCTATGCTATATGCTTGGAAGATGGCTGTCTGGGCAATATGATTCTAAAAAATATGGGGATAAACAAAAATTGCTTGGACACTATACTAT
Organism: Parcubacteria group bacterium; assembly: GCA_041657845.1. Lineage (NCBI taxonomy): Bacteria > Parcubacteria group bacterium. The sequence continues at coordinate 3,735 of JBBABD010000018.1, read as the reverse complement.
TCGCATCAAAAAAAAATCCCGCCTTAAAACCCAAATTTTCCAATGAGCTTGTAGCTATTATAACCAAAGCATACTATTTGGCTAATAATTTTCGCTATCCATACGTCGGAACCGAACATCTGGTTTATGCTCTTTTGGAATCAAATGATAAAGAAATTGAAAAAATCCTCGAAAGATCAACTCCCAAATTGGAAAAAAATATGGGGAATATTCTTGGATCTTCAATAAACAGCGACTCTCTGGCGCATCTTTCTAAAATTTTTGATCTCCCTGAAATAACTCTTTCTAAAAATAAGAGCGGAGAGACTGGCGCTACTCCTTATCTCAATCAATTCTGTTCCGATTTAAACAATGATACTGCCAGGAGAGGAGAAATAATAATAGGCCGAGAGAAAGAAATTGAAAGGATTATAAATATCCTGGGAAGAAAAAACAAAAATAATCCCGTTCTGATTGGAGATCCCGGGGTGGGGAAAACCGCTTTGATTTCAAAACTGGCTCAAAGAATAAATTCCGGAGATGTTCCAAGCAAGTTAATAAATAAAAAAATCCTGTCGCTTGATATGGCGTTAATTGTCGCCGGAACCAGTTTTAGGGGCGAATTTGAAGCCAGGATTAAAGAAATAATCCACGAAGCAACTGGAAATAGAAACGTAATTCTTTTTATTGATGAAATTCATACGGTTATCGGAGCCGGAAATTTAAGCGGAGGCCTTGATGCGGCTAATATTTTGAAGCCCGCCTTATCCAGAGGAGACATCCAATGCATCGGCGCTACCACTATTTCGGAATACAAAAAACATTTCGAGAAGGATCCGGCATTGGAAAGAAGATTTGAGCCGCTTAAAATCGATGAGCCATCCGCAGAAGAAACAAAGAAAATTCTGGAAGGAATCAGAAAAAGCTACGAAAAATTCCACAATGTCTCAATATCTGATGACGCCCTGGGACAAGCCGTGACTTTAAGCATTCGATATATTAATAACCGATTTCTTCCGGATAAAGCTATCGACCTTATCGATGAAACATCCTCGGCCGCAAGAAACAAAGAGAAAGCTCCTGATTTTTCAAAAAAAATAAAGGCATTGGAAAATGAGAGAGAAAAAATAATCACTCAAAAGAATGCTTTCGTAAATCAAGAGAAATACGATGAGGCATTAGGACTCCGCCAAAAAGAGAAAGAATTATCCAAAAAAATAGATGCTTTAAAAAAGAGCTGGAAAGAAGCAGAAAAAGAAAAAACAGCCTTCATTGCCGGCGCCGATATCTCCGAAACAGTTTCACAAATTACCGGAGTTCCCCTGGAAAAATTAACTGTCGGAAAATCAAAACCAAATTTAAGAAACTTGGAAAAAAATCTCGAATCTAAAATAATCGGGCAAAAAGAAGCCATCCAAAAAATATCCAGCAATTTAATCCGTTCCTCTTCGGGTATTTCCAATCCCGATAGACCGCTGGGTTCTTTTCTTTTTCTCGGACCAACGGGAGTCGGAAAAACTTTAACGGCAAAAATTCTGGCTCAGGATTTCTTCGGCAGCATCCAGAATCTCATTCGCATCGATATGAGCGAGTTCATGGAACGCCACAATGTTTCAAGGCTCATTGGAGCTCCGGCAGGATATGTCGGATATGAAGAAGGAGGGAGATTAACGGAAAAAATACGCCATCAGCCGTATAGTATCGTGCTTTTCGATGAAATTGAAAAAGCTCATCCTGATGTTTTCAATATTCTCCTCCAAATTCTGGAAGACGGGACTCTGACTGATGCTGAAGGAAAGGAAATAAACTTTAAAAATACCATAATAATTCTCACTTCTAACCTGGGAACTTCGCAGTTCACTTCTTCCGCTCGAATAGGATTCAGTTCGAAGAGAAAGTCCAACCTTAAATTTGATGAAATAAGAAACAGGGTTATCGAGGAGCTTAAAAAACAAATGAAACCGGAAATTGTTAATCGTTTGGACAATATTATCGTGTTTAACCCTCTCGGCGAAAAACAGCTTTCTGAAATTTCAAAACTGGAGCTTCAAAAATTCAAAAAACGCCTCGAACTTCAAGGAATAGTCTTCTCTTATTCGAAAAATGTAGTCGATTTTGTCGCCCAAAAAAGCTTGGCTCTCGATCAGGGCGCTCGCCTCGTCCGCCGAAATATCCAGGAATTTGTGGAAGATAAGGTGGCCAGAGAGATTGTGGAAGGAAGAGTGCGGAACAGTAAGATCGGACTGGATGTTATAAACGGGAAAATAGTAACAAATTAATTTCAAAATCCAAATTTCTCCCGCTAAGCGGAATCAAATCAATGTCAAAGTTCAAAAACATTGTCATTCCTGGCTTGACCAGGAATCTACGCTTTTGAATTACGCTAGTCTAATATTTATGCGTTAAACTTGCGATTATCGTTTGCATAGATTCCTGCTTTCGCAGGAATGACATAAAATTTTTGATATTTGTCATTTGAGTTTGATTGGAAATTTGACATTTGTCATTGGAAATTTGAAAACAGTAATATTGTCAGAAATCAAAAAAACAATCCTAGATACTCTTTTCCCCATCTCCTGCATTTCCTGTTATAAACCCGGTAATTGGCTTTGCAAAAGTTGCTTAAATAAAATACCGCTCAAAAATATTCAGGTTTGCCCGTACTGCGAGAAAATGATCACTCCCAACGGATTCACTTGTTTCGGATGCAAGAAAAAATATTCTTTGGACGGGCTTTTGGTCGCCGTGTCGTATCAAGACAAAACGGTTTCAAAAGCCATCCATCTTTACAAATATCGTTTTGTTGAAGAACTATTTTCCGTGCTTGGAAATATAATGCTAAAGTCAATTCAAAATTCAGAATTGCCTCTTCCTGATATGATTATCCCCGTTCCGCTTCACAAGAGAAGGCTTCGGCAGCGAGGCTTCAACCAATCGAAGCTTTTGGCCGGATATATCGCTGAAAAAATTACTCCCGGATTCCCTATCAATCTGGAAAATAATTTACTTGAAAGATTCAGATACACTCATCCGCAAATGGAAATAAAAAATCATTTTGCTCGAAAGAAAAATATTGAAAACGCTTTCAAAATTCCCAAAGATAAGCTAAAATTAGTAAAAAATAAAAGAATCCTTTTGGTCGATGACGTTACGACAACCGGAGCCACTATTTTCGAGTGTGCCAAAACACTCAAAAAATCCGGGGCAAAAGAGGTTTTCGCAGTTGTCATCGCTAGGCAAGGATACAAATAATATGAACATGGAAAAAATATTCGATCCAGAAGAAGATGCCAGAAAAATGGAAGAAGCCGCTTCATTCGCTGATACAAAATCAGACGAGATATTTCAGACAGAGGAAGGACAAAAACTTATAAGTACAAAAGAAATATTATCCGGAGAAATAGAAAAAATATTAAAGAGAATGGGAATAACCAATCAGGATCAAGGAAGGCTCATTACTTTAAAATTAATGTCTAAAGTCCACGCCAAAAGAGCTGAAAAAAATAGAATAAAAACCGGTAATAATAGAAAGGCTGAATATGAAAAATCCGGAAGATGGATGGAAAAAAGCAGCCCAAACGAAGATTAAAAGCTTTTAAAAATAAGTGATTATTGCGTAATTTATTTAAGGCGGTGTTTTTTGATTGATGTTCGAACTTTTTTTGAGCAAAACCCCCAATAAGGAAGCCAGCCCCGCCACTGCTCGACAAGCTCGCCACACCACAGAAAAATACTCTTTGCTCTTTTCATTTTGCG
>JBBABD010000017.1 GCA_041657845.1 Parcubacteria group bacterium | reverse complement strand
GGATGCCTGCCACTTTCACTTTATTCACTGCTTCTTTCACTTCAATCCTAGGAGAATCTTCGATACCTAAAAATCCTACAAACTCAAGCTCAAATAGCTTATCGGGAATTTTATTATCTTTTTCTATTTTTTTTATTCCCAAAGCTACTACTCGTAATCCCCTTTCGGACATTTTTACAAAAACATCTCGCAATCTTTCTTTTTTTTCATCTGTAAGAACATATGTTCTCGAATGACTCCAAACTTTTTCAGAAACATCCAGCAACTCCTCTGGTGCCCCAACAGTCATCAATAAATATTTATCATTCTCTTTATAGAGAGTCGTATGATATTTTAATTTATAATCAAAGGGTTTTTCGTCTGTTTTAACAAACTCTTTTTCTAAATCGGACTTATGATAACCAATCTTTTCCGCCATCACCAGAGTTGCTCCTTCCGTTGGATCACCCGATATTTTCCAAACTCCCAAATTATTATCCATAGCCAGATGGACACCGCTGCACAAGGCACCAATTTTACCAACCAACAATAATTCTGGATGATTAAGCGGTTCGATAATTTTCCCATCGAATGACACTTTCCCTTTTGGATCATAGCCGATTCCGCCTACCAAAAACAGTTTTTCATCAACATATATTTCCTTGACCACCAATTCATTCTTGGTTACCGTTCCGGTTTTATCCACTGCAATTACATCAGTTTGACCTAAAGCTTCCACTGCTTGGAGTTTTTTTACCAATACATTGCGTTTGCCCATTCTCCAGACACCAGTCGCCAGTACCAATGTCACCACAATCGGCAGTCCCTCTGGAATAATAGAAACAGAAATAGCTACAATGGTTAAAAATACTTCCTTGAGAGAGTATCCATAAGCGATACCAATTCCAAATAAAACTAATCCTATCACAAAAACAGCAGTGATTATGAAATACGACAGATGACGTATGTCTTTTTTCAAAGGTAACTCTTCGTCAATAGCAGCTATTTTTTTGGCAATACCTCCAATAAATGTATTCGTCCCTGTCGCCACTACTATCGCCTTTCCATTTCCAGAAACAACGGTAGTCCCTTTGAAAACCATATTTTTTTGTTCAGAAATGGGAACATCTAACTCTTTTATGGAGTTTGCTAACTTAAATTTCGGATTGGATTCCCCTGTGAGAGTGGCTTCATCAACCTGAAGAGATTCGGAATAAAAAATTCTGGCATCGGCAGGAACTTTTTCTCCTTCACGAAGAATAATTATATCCCCAGGTACTAATTCTTCATCTAGAATAATATCTTCTTCGCTATCGCGAATCACAGAAGCATTCGTTTTGATTAAATTTTTAAGAGCTGCAAAAATATTCTGGGCTTTTCCTTCCTGAATGGTGCCAACTATGGCATTAAAAATAAGAACGAACAGAATAACAAATCCATCAGTATTTTCTCCAGTCAAAAAAACGATAACCGTAGCCAGAAGTAAGATAAAAATTAGAGAACTTTGAAATTGACGAAAAAACACAATGACTATATTCTCGGCCTTAGCCTCTGGAAGCTTATTGGGTCCATATTGCAAAAGACGATTATTTATATCGTCTTTTCTTAATCCATGTTCTTCAGTATTTAGCTCCTGAAAAATTTCACTTTTCTCTTTATTAAAATATTTCTTTGTCTTTTCGTTTTGCATTTTTTAATTATACCACATTAAAAAAACAAACCAACGCAAAAAACACCCATCCATTGAGTGCCTCATTTTTTCAGCAAATCACTATCTTTTGCGATTAGTCCTAGAGTCTATGCATGCCCTTGTACAAGAGGCACGACTACAGATTCTTACAGCTCTGTTAGGCATTGCTGTTATGTGAGATAAATCCCACATTACGACCAGCGGATAGAATCCACATTTCGTTAAAAATCATATTACATAAAAAAGATAGCCAGCATTATAAAAAAAATAAGCATAAACATAACTATTAAAACGCTTAAACAGCCTTTTAAACAGCCTTTGCTTTTCTTGTTTCCATTGTTATTTTTTTCAACTTCCAGTGTTTTTTGATTATTTTCTTCTGCTGCCGGCGCAACGGCTATGTTTGTTTTTTCTTTGCCTAATCTTTTTTCTTTAATTTTTTTTATAATTTTTACAATGGCTAAAATTAAAAGAACAAAAATAAACAGAACGACTGATATTTTTATAATAATAAAAAAAATATTTTGAGCATCTTGAAACTCCTGTTCAGCGCTTTTTTCTTTCCACCAGAAATCGACTTGGGAGTTATCAAATGACTGCGGATTGCTCGGGAGGCCATTTTTTGCTATATAGGCATACTGACCTCCGGTAACTTCAACAGTCTTTTTGCCTTTTGGGTCAGATACGCTCAATATTCCCTCCATAACGATAATGTTTGTGCCGTATTTATCAGTATCAACCGCAAATTGCGTACCTTTTACCCGTAGCGTTGCGTCGCGTGCATCAACCTGACGGCAAGCCCACGTCGGACTTTCTCCGATAGGGCCACAACCTCCCCCCGAGGCAGGTTTGTAATCATACATAAATCTGCCGGTATCAGTTTTTACATTATAATCCGAAACCGGAATAAACATGGAATTTATGTCCGCGTACATCACTGAACTATCAGGCATCGTTATCTTAGCCCTCTCGGATGGAAATTCATACTGTTTACCTTGGGATAAATTCATGTATGCTAACTCCGTGAGATTGGGCACCATTGACCCCGACTCATCTTCTCCTTTCACATCAATATTAATTATTTTACAGAAAGTATTTCCACGCAAGTCCTTGACACATGCCCTAAATTTACTGTCTTTTCCTGTCGGCGTACCCTTTAACACGCCATTAGTCCCCATAGTAAGTCCCATGGGAGGAAATCCGCCCATCATATCGAGGGTGTAACTACAGGGACACCCGGGACTATCAGGTCCTAATAAATCAAGCAACTCTTTGGAATAATCATGCGAAAAGGGTTTGCCCTTTTCTGCTGGTATAGGTGGGTTTTCCAATAAAGTCTGCGTTTTTTGTTGTGGTTGTTGAATTTTTGGTTGCTGTCCATTTTGTTGTGGTTGTTGTTTCTGTGGTTGTGCATTGTTGAGATTACTGCAATAAGCCATTATTTGATTAACGCATTTATCCGCACATGCATCAAAATTATTAACGTTTGGGTTTTTAACGTTTATTGAATTTATACATCTATTTGCACAATTTATTGCTATGTTAACGCAATCTTGCTGGGTATATGCCTGAACTTTATCTGGAACCAGAAGGTTGACTAGAAAATAAGAAAATAAAAAAAGTGTTAAAAATTTTACTGATGTAAAAATTGTTACAGCAAAAATTTTAACTGCCTTATTTGCTTTATGCGCCAATAATTGATTTAGCGGATATTGAATTTTATTTTTCATGTCTTTAATATAATTAGCTTATTTTTTATACTTATTAAATATTATTTTTAGTAATTATGAGTTTAACTTTGCCATGGCTGGCACCTGGCAAGACAGAAGGGTTATAAGCTTTTTCAACCGATTTAACTTCCACGCTGTAGCCGTTCATTTCAAATTTATCGCCAGCGATGACTTTTTTCAGACTAGAGTTATTTGTTCCATCCGAATTAAAATATAGATTGGCAGTGTTGTTTTGAATGTCGGCCAATCCCACCAATAAATTTTCAAAATGAACTTGCGTTCCCGAATTAATTGTAATTAGATTTGGATTATTTAAATCGGTTTCAGAAGTGAGGAAATTATATTTAAAATTCTGCCAAATCAAAAATACGGTTATCAAGCTCAAGATTATCACCATCGAAATTCCAATAATTATTTTTATAGAATTTTTCATTAACTTAATTTAATTACTTCTAGCAGCTCAATAAAATAAACAGAAATTTTAATAAAATCATTCAAGCAATTATATTTTATATTATATTACAACTTCCGATATTTTACCACGAACGTTTAACCGAACAGAATAATGCAATGCAAAAACACCTTTTCAGGTGCCTTTGCTATTCAAGTATCCCAATTTTTTGTGATTAGTCCTAGAGCTTATCCGTAAGTTGCACAAAACTTACTGTATATTCATATAGTTCTGCTAGGCATTGCTGTTTCCTGCTTGTATATAACTTTTAGAAAATTTTATGGTTATTTTAACATCACGAGAAGCATCTTGAATTTCTGGTTAGCTTTAAGAGCGTGAGGTTGATTGGCAGGCATAATTATCATCTGACCTTCAGTTAGTGTGTGAGAAGTTCCTGAAATGGTAACTTCCGCTTCTCCATCGACAACATTCACTAAAACTTCAAACGGAGCAGTATGCTCGCTTAGCCCTTGCCCAGCATCAAACGCAAACAGCGTGACAGTCCCTGAATCAGTTTTCAAAATTTCTTTGCTGACTACCGAGCCTGATTGGTATTCAATTAAATTTTTGAGTATTTCTGGTTTCATAAATAAGCCTCTTTTAATTTATAAACAATGCTATGCAGTTCTTCGTGCCGTCCTTCGCCAATAACGTTCTTTTCAATTTCTAAAAATCCAACCTCCAATTCTTTTTGTTTTTCTTCCGAAAGAGACTTCTCCACCATCGGAAAAAGTGTTTGATTTTCCTTGTCTATATGGGGATTGAGTAAAGCTATATAAGCTCTGGCATTCCCAATGAATTTAGCAGAATTGTTTTCCGCAACCGCTTCCACCATATTTTTCACATAACTCCTTCCCATAACGTGTTCTTCGGTCAAAGCATCAACAAGGACGATTTCTTCGGGGATATTATTTTCCCTTATCGCTGGAAAAAGCAATTGTTCTTCTTTTCCGTGATGGCATTTTTCGGCAAACTCACGGATAAAACTGATGGCTTTTTCCATATTTTCCCTATTCATTGTCTCACCTGCTTCCATTTTTTCAGAAGCTTTTTCCAAAATTTTGAGCATCAGTTTCACAGGACCGTGCTCTTGGGTTAAATCAATTGTTGGTTTCATATTTTTTTTATTGAGTATTATTTTTTAATTATACCATAAAGCAGAGCGGAGCGGTGGACTAAAAATGCTGAAAAACCCTCCCAGGAAACGAACCATTTCCAGGGAGATACTGTTTTTAAGTACACAAAAACACCCAATGAGGGTGTCCTTGTTATAAAATCAACAATCTTTTGTGATTAGTCCTAAGAGCCTAGCGTGTCATTGTACAAATAACACTAGCGATTATTTGGTTCGTTTATACCGTTGCTGTTGCTCTTAACATAAATGCTAAGAGTACGACCAGCGGATACTAACTATATCCCACAACACTTGATGATGACACCAAATGCCTTTTGCGTGTGATACTCTCAGTTAGTATCAAAATCTCCCTAGAAAGGAGGTGTTTGTCGGTAAATTTTGAAAATGTTTAAATTGTTTTTATTTGTTTTGTTTTTCCGAAGATATTTTTTTCAATTCTTCAAAGGCTTTTTGGTCGTTGAATTTATGATTCCACTCTTCGGGGTTTCCGTAATCGGCAAAATCCTTGTACCAATTATGATAAACTTTCGGTTTATGGGCGGCTTTAATTGGACACCAATATCTTTCTGTCCGGGCCGCAATCTCCAAAGAATAAGCAAAGAAACCGTTTACATAACTGCAATACAGACAATTCACTTTTTGGATAACATTAAGATAATCAAGAAACTTTCTGTCGTAAACTATATATTCCCTTCTTTTGACTTTCGGAATACCATACAGAGGAAAAGCGGCCCAATGATAAACAGTGATGAATATGTCCAGGATCACTACAGGGAAAATCATCATATAAATAAAGGGCATGGAAAGAAAGTGACGGATACTTTTTGGAATAGCGTATTTCCAAGCAGGTATGCGAAGTTTTTTGTTTCTTTCCCTGATTTTTTCTAAAAATATAACCTTCCGCTGTTTTATCAGAAATCCGTATTTTTTCCCAAGCTGCGAATATTCTTTTCTTAACGCTTCATTTAGCAAATCTATTCTTTCAAGAATTTTCTTTATTTTCGATTCCATATCTATATTTTTTTACTTGTCAAAGTTTATTGTTCAATTATAACTTCCTCAAAAGCATTGACATAATTTCTCGTCATTTTTTCCGAAGAAAAATTTCCTAACATGTTTAAAATAATTTTTTCTGTCAATTCCATCAACTCTTTTTATTTTTTGGCTTCATCGTTAACTTTCCTATTTCAATAACCAAAACCAGCAATACTGCTTTTGCCACCAGCAAACTCCATTGGAATAAATTCAAGGGAATCAGATTTAGAAGTTTTTGGGTCGGAGGAAAATACGTGATAATAGTAGCTAAAAATAAACTAAAAATCACAACCGCAAAAAGCCATTTATTGGACCAAAAATTTTCATATTTCCAAAACGGTTTGCGAAGCGTCCGGCAGGAAAAAATATAAACAACAGAGCTGAAAGCCAGCGACATAAAAGCCATTGTCTGACCAAGAGCTACATTCCCTTGATATAAACCGAAGTACCAGAAAAAGCCGAGAGAGATAAGGCCGGAGAGAAGAGATATTGCTACAGTCAAAAAAATACTGAGCTTTCCAAAAATCGGTTCGTCCATTCTTTTGGGTCCATCAAGCATTGTTTCTTTTTCTTTTGGTTCGAAACCCAGAATAAAATCCTCCGGCCCGTCGCACAGAAGATGGAGCCACAGGATTTGAACGATTGTAAGAGGAAACGGCCAGTCTAAAATCAAAGCACCCATAATAACCACTACTTCCGCAAAAGAATTGGAAAGGATGAACAAGATTATCTTTTTGATATTTTCAAAGACCAACCTTCCGGCTTCAATTGCGGAAATAATCGTTTTGAAATTATTGTCCAGAAGTATAAGATCGGCGGTTTCCTTAGCTACCTCCGAAGCATCTCCCACTACTATTCCAATGTTGGATTTTTTGAGCGCTGGCGCATCATTTACGCCATCTCCGGTCATAGCCACAATTTCTCCCAGTTCCTGAAGAGCGGTAACTATCCTCAGTTTTTGCTCCGGAGTTACCCTGGCAAATAACAAAATGTTGGTAATTTTATTTTTTAATTCTTCATCGCTTAATTCTTCCAATTCGCTTCCTTTTAAAATCTCGCCGGACGAAACCTTCATTCCCAAGGATTCCATAATTTTTACTGCCGTGCGGTGGTAATCACCAGTCACCACCTTTATCTTTAGCCCCGATTCCCTGGCGATCGCCAGCGTTTCTTTCACTTCTTTTCGCGGCGGATCCCAAAGACCAACTATTCCACTCCACTCAAATCCGGATATTTTTTTGTTTTTTATTTCCTCTATCTCCTCCTGCGATATTTTTTTGTGAGCCAATGCCAGCACCTTTAGTCCTTTTTCTGCCCATCTGTGAATTTTGGATGTTATTATTTTCTTATCTTCCTCGCTCAAATTAGACATTTTCAAAATAACTTCCGGCGCTCCTTTGATGGCTATAAAATGATTGCCGCTGCCATCTGAAAGATGATTGGCTGTAAGCATAAATTTATGCTCACTGCCGAAAGGAATTTCAAAAACTCTGTTATATTTATCAAAATTTTCTTGCTGGTCAAAATCTTTTAACCCATCCAGATAATCCCAAAGCGCAATTTCCACAGTATCACTCCTGTCATTGCAAAGACACATTGCCAAAAAACTATTCTCTTGGTCGGAAAAATCAGTTTCAACAATCTTCATTTTTCCTTCTGTGAGCGTGCCGGTTTTATCCGTGCAAATTGTCGTAACCGATCCCAAAGTTTCCACCGCTAAAATTTTCCTGATAAGCGCTTTTCTTTTCAGGCTGTCACGCATTGCCAGCACCAATACCAAAGTAATAACAATAAGCAAGGCTTCGGGAATAATCGCCACCAAAAGAATGGCGGAAAGTTCGGCCATCTGCCAAAAATCCCGGCCGGTTGCAAAACCAAAAATAAATACCAAGACCGCCAAGAAAATTGAAATGTAAATTAAATTTTGGGTCAATTTTTTCAAACGGATTTGGAGAGTGGTTATCGGCTGCTGCGTATCTTTCAGGGTTTCGGCAATTTCTCCGATTTTTGTCGCGATGCCAATATTCGTCACTTGCATTACCGCCCGGCCGGAAGAAACAATCGTTCCCATATAAGCTTCTTCCCCTTCTTTTTTTTCCACCGCCTCACTTTCACCGGTTAAGATAGCTTCATTAATCAGAAAAGAGATTGATTCTAAAATTTTTCCATCAGCCGGAATCTTATCTCCGACAGCGAGAAAAACAACATCCCCCGGAACCAATTCTGACGCTTCAATATCCTGTCTTTGATTGTCGCGCAAAACTTTAGCGTTCGGTTTTACCAATTTTTTGAGAGCCGCCAAAGTTTTTTGCGTCTTATTCTCTTGAAAAAATCCCATAATAGCATTAACAACAACAACAGAGAGAATGAGTGCTATATCAAAATATTTATGAAGAAAGAGAGATATTAGAGCGGCAAAACAAAGAATATAAACTAAAGGGTTGGCAAACTGCGCCAGAAAAAGCCTGATTGCCGGAACGGTTTTTTCTTCCGGCAAAACATTTTTTCCAAACTTGATTTGATTTCTTTCAACTTCTTCCGATGTAAGATTTTTATATTTCATTTTTGTTTAATAGAAAATTAGTTTTATGCTTTATTATAATTAATTTTACAATTGCTCAGTGAACAGTAAAAAATCAAAATGGAAACACTCCCGATTATAGCTCCAAACAAAAACGTCGCTTCCGGACTTATTTTTGTCCAAAGTTCTCCGGCAATATATCCGGCAGGGAGAGCCGCTAAACCGGTAAACGTATGGAAAGTTCCCAGAGCCGTTCCCTTGAGACGAGCCGGTGACAAATCAGAAACGAATGCCCGCTGAGTGCCATCAATCAAGGAAAAAAATATTCCGAAAAGTATGAACGAAATTATTGTAAATGTAACACCGCCAAATAAATAAAGCCCGATAGATAAGAGAGTAAACATTCCGTATCCGGCCAAAATTATCGGTTTTCTGCCAAATTTGTCGGACAATGATCCGGCTTTCATAGACAAAAGGGTGTAGACTAAATAAAAAAGAGCGTAAAGCATGATAGTTTTTTCATCTCCCAGTCCGTCCGCCTTCGCCCGAAGCATCAAAAAAGCATAGCTGTAATTTCCCAGTGTAAAAATTGTCGCAACCAGAATAAATATTTTTAACTCGCGCGTCAATTCGCCAAATCCTACTTTCAAGGAAATTTTTTTCTCAACTTTTTTAATTCTTTCCGGTTCTTTTACCAAAGAAATCACCCCCACCGAAACTAAACCGGGAATAATGGCTAGCTTAAATAAGTTTACAAAACCAAAAACCGGAAGCAGCAAAAATGCCAATACTGATCCGCCAACTGAACCCAGCCCATCCAACGCCCGGTTGAATCCGTAAGCCTTGCCTAATGTTGCCTGATTATTAGATTCGGCAATAATAGCGTCGCGTGGCGCGTCACGCAAACCTTTTCCTACTCGGTCTAATATTCGGATGAGTAGCACGGAAAACCAACTGCCGGAAAAAGCCAGGACCGGCTTCATTATAGCCGAAAGGGTATAGCCAAAAAAAACAAACGGTTTCCTGCTTTTTATTTTATCCGACCAATAGCCGGAAACGACTTTTAAAAGCGAGGCGGCCGCTTCGGCCGCTCCTTCAACCAGGCCAACAGCTACCGCTCCGCCACCCAAAACTGAGGTAATATAAAGAGGGAGCAATGGAAAAACCATCTGCCCAGAAAGATCCGTCAGCAAACTGACAACTCCAAGAATAACCACATTTCGGCTTATGCCTGAATATCTTTTTTTGAAGTTAAACATAAAGTAGCTTGCTTATAGGCGTTATTTTTTCATTACCTTTTCGTAAGCCTTAATGTAATCTTTCGTCATTTTTTCCGAAGAAAAATTTTTCTCAACATGTTCGAAGCAATCCTTTCTGTCAATTTCATCAACTCTTTTTATTTTCTCCGCCATCTCATCCACACTGTCACAGATAAATCCTGTTTTTTTATCTATTACGATTTCCGGAACGGATCCGCGTCTCATTGCAAACACAGGCGCCCCACAAGCCATCGCTTCAATAAAAAATAATCCAAATGGCTCTTCCCACTGAATCGGAGCAATAAGACCCTTGGAATCTCCAAGAAATTCGACTTTTTCTTCATGGTCGATTTCTCCGATAAATTTAATTTGGTTATCGTCAATCAGTGGTTCAACTTCTTTTTTAAAATATTCTTCGTCAACCAAATCTACTTTGGCTGCCATAATCAATTTCACCCCCGCTTTTTTTGCCACCGCTATGGCTTGAACCGGTCCCTTCTCCGGAGACATTCTGCCAAGAAATGCGAAATAATCTTTTGGCTGGTAATTTTGTCTAAATTTTTCCATATCCAGACCATTATAAGCGTTTGCCACAAAATTAAGTTCTGGCATCGGTTTTCGTTGATTCATGCTGATGCTTATGTAATTTGACTCGCTAAACTCGCCATAAACTCTCTGCTGATAAGGAACATCGAGAGGTCCGTGAAGAGTTGTGACTACCGGACAAGCGATAATTTTTTCAAAAGGAAGCAATCTCCAGCCAATATGATTATGAACAACATTAAAATCATTTTCATTTAAATATGTTACCACTTTTCCTATCCCAATAAATTTATAAGCTTCCCGTAACTTCATGTCCGTAAGATCAGGAATACTTCTGAGCGATCTTTTGAAAATGACTTCCAGCTTGGCGCTTGTTTGGGAATCTCCAGTTGCTATGAGCGTAACATCATGACCCATCTTTACTAACTGCTGAGTCAAGTTATAAACAACAAGTTCCGTTCCGCCATATTTATGTGGGGGAACTTTTTCCTCAAATGGAGCTACTATTGCGATTTTCATTTTTTTTGTTTATTAATTTATTAAAAAAGTTATCATATTGATCGGCTATTTCTTCCCATTGAAATTTATCACTAATCATCTTTAAACAGTTTCCGGTATAAAAATCTTTTCCGTTTTTTAAAACAATATTTATTTTTTCAGCTAAATCGATATAGTTTTTAGGTTCAAATAAGCATCCTGTTACTTTATTCCTCACAGTATACTGCAATCCTCCGGTGCGAGAAGCAACCACGGGAGTTCCGCAAGCCATTGATTCAAGAGGAACTATTCCAAACGGTTCATAATATGAAGGAACAATACACATATCGGCAGCCGAATAGTATTTATATAATTTATTCTGCTTCTTGGGTCCTAAAAAGCTTACTCTCTTTTCTATTCCCAGTTCTTGAGAGATTTTTTTCAGTCTCTCGCGCTCGGCATCTTCCAGTTTTCTTGCCGATTTGCTTTTACCTCCGCCAATAACATATAGCTTCGCATTTGGATAATTTTTTATAACTTCGCGAAAAGCATAAAACAGGGTTCCGATTCCTTTTCTCCATTCAATCCTGCCAACATAAAGAATGATTTTCCCGTTAGTTTCCATTTTTGCCAGTTTTCTGGCTCTTTCTGTTTTTATCGGCCTGAATATTTTCGTATCCACACCGATAGTTATGGTTTTTATTTTTCCCCAGCTGATTCCAAAAATATTATTGATAATTTCTTTCTCCACCGGACTGGTCGCAATTATCCTGTCCGCTTTTTGGGCTATTTCTTTTTCGGAAATTGTTCTTTGCTTAAAAAATTGGTTATTGATTTCCTGAAGTTTGTAATTTTTCAAACTCTCAAATCTGACTTGTCCGATAGAATGATAAATATGAACGAGTGGTTTTTTAATTTCTTTGGCAACTTTTAAGCCAATAAGTCCTGAAAACCAATAATTCGTATGAATTATATCGTAATTTATTTTCTCCTTTTTTATTCTTTCCAGCACATTTTCTGCAAATTCATTTACAACATCCAAAAAATTATCTCTTGGCATATATTTTTTAGGACCGGCTTCTACTCTTATGACTCTTAAATGATTATTAAATCTAACAATTTCTTTTTTGTTTTTTCTGTCCCAGCGGGTATATACATCAACTAAAATTCCAAGTCGGCACAAAAACTTTGCCAAATAAAAAACATAGATATTTTGTCCTCCGGCTTCTTTTGAACCGATTTCCGCCAATGGGTCGGCATGGTCGGAGATTAGAAGAATACGCATAAAGTAAATTTAATCCTAGAAAATACTTTTTGAGTCATGATTTTAATACGCTTGAAAAACTATTTTAGCTGCGATAATTTTTTATTATTTCTCCAACGCTATCCAATTATCTTTTTTAAATCCAGAAACTGAACTAACCATGTACCCACTGATTCCAACTTAAGTTTTTATTTTACCTAATTTTTTCTTTAATTTCAGCTAAATCAACAGCCATTTTTTTAATTTCTTTCTTGATGTTTTCCACATCTTCTGTTTCCCTTTGAACTTCAATTTCAGTTTTTTCAGTGATTTTCTTTTCTCTTCTAAGCCCAGAAATAATTATTTCATTTCCAATAAATGTTGAGACCAAGAGTCCTATAAGAAGAAGAATGAATGTCCCAATTAGTATCGAAAGGGGTCCGTCCCACCAAGGAGAATCAGTGATTGGTTGCTTATTTAAAAAACCGACAAGCGCATCCATCGTATGCCAGATTCCTCTCCAAAAGATAACTACACCCATTCCACCAATTAAAGCATAAAAAATCGGACTGCGGCTAAGCCAGGCTCTTGTCTTGTCTTCAAATCTATCAAAAAATTTTATTATTTCTTTCATTTATTTTTCTGTCGCCATTCGATCGCCTTCTTTAAGACCGGAAACAACTTCCACCATTCCATCGTCTCCTTCTAATCCCGTTTGCACTTCTCTTTTTTCCACAGTTTTCTTTTCAGCATCAGTCAGTATAGTAACAAATTTTTTGTTTCCTTCTTTTTCTATTACTCCCTTGGGAATTATAAGCGCATTGTCTTTCCGGTTCGTTTGGTCGTAAATTGTGCAATTCATACCGTATCGCAGACCCACATCGGGGTTTTCAACTTGCATTTTGACCACGTAGTAAACAACATTCTGAACGGTAACCGGAGTCGGATCTATTTCCGTTATGGTGGATTCGAATCTTTGATTTTCCGGATAAGCATCAAATTTAACGCTTGCTTTCTGGCCGACTCTTACTCCTGCAATATCCACTTCTGGAATTTTAGCTTCAATTCTCATTTCGTCTTCTCTAATAATCGTAATTACCGGGCTTCCAGCCTGGGCAATTTCTCCGATACTGATATTTTTTTCTGCCACTTTTCCACTCATTGGCGAAGTAAGGATGGCATATTGAAACTGCCTGGAGATTTCATCAACGACCGATTCCGCTTGTTTGACTGCCGCCCTCTGTGCATCCCGTTGATCCTTGGTATATAAATCATCTTTATCCTTTTGATAATTCAATGTTTCCTTTTGAATTGTAACTGCCTTTTTTGCCTGCTCCAGTTTATCGGTCAAAGTGCCCGTATCAACACTGGCTAAAAATTGCCCCTTCTTCACTTCATCTCCGACGTCTACTTTAATATTAGTAAGCGGTCCGGAAATTCTAAAGCTGATATCCGCTTTTTCTTTGGATAAATATTCTCCGTTTGCTGAAATTGTCCGAGTTAGTGTCCCCTTGCTAACCGGAGTAAGCGTATAATCTACCTTTTTATTCTTATTTCCCCAAATTAGAAATCCTATTATTATCGCAATGGCGATAAAGATGATCCAATAAATTATTTTCTTAACTAGTTTTTTATTCATTGGCATATTTTTGATTTGTAAACTTAAAAAATTATTTATTGTAAAATACCGTCTTTCATGTGAATTACCCTGTCGACATATTCTTCGTCTTCCGGTTCATGAGTTACCAGAATAACTGTTTGGTTGAGTTCTTTGTTGAGTTTTCGAAAAAGTTCCAATATTATAGTTGATGTTTCTGAATCCAGGTTAGCGCAAGGTTCATCAGCAAAAAGAATTTTTGGATTATTAACCAGGGCTCTGGCGATAGCCACTCTTTGCTGTTCACCTCCTGACATTTCGGATGGAAAATGTTTCACCCGATCGCCCAGCTGAACCATCTCGAGTATTTCTATGGCGCGTTTTTTGCTTTCCCGTATAGAGAAACCTTGCAAAATAAGTGGTAGACTGACGGCTTCCTCTGCGCTGAACCCTGGGAGAAGAGCGTATTCTTGAAAGACATAGCCAAAGTGCTGAAGACGAAATTTTGTTTTTTCACTGTCGGAAAGCGCGGTCAGTTCTTGCCCTTCAACAATTATTTCTCCTTCGTCCGCGTTATCCAAAAGGCTAAGCTGATGAAGTAAGGTAGATTTTCCACTGCCACTTCTACCCATAATAGCCACAAATTCACCTTCTTTTACGGAAAAACTGACACCCTTAAGAACATGAAGTGGAACTTCTCCTGGATAAGTTTTATGCAAATTTTTTACGGTTATACTGTTTTTCTCCATTTTATTATTTGAATATTGAGTCTAAAATATTTTTCTTAGTAATTTGAATAGAGGGAATGAGTCCGGCAATAAAGGACACGACTATCATACTGACAATTGTTTTTATAAGATCGGCTTTTTCAAATACAAGACTAACATCTCCAATAGGCATATCAAAAGGATGTTTTATGAAATATGGATAAATCGCATATTTAACCGCAATTACACCCAGAATGGTTCCCAATATCCCATAAAAAAGAGCCTGCAAAACATAGGAGACAACGATGGTTCTGCTTTCCATTCCAATGGCTTTCAGAATACCGATTTGTTTTCTCTGATTAAGCAAGTCGATATAGATGATTATAAAAATACTGGCGCCGGAAACAGCCAGACCAATGGCATAAAAAATTAATTTTATAAAATCAAAACTATTGGTAACGGTTGAAAGGGCGCCTAGATAATCACGCCAGGGATAAAGTTTCAATTTTTGCTGCGATATGCTTTCTATTTTTGAAATATATTTATTCTCGTCTCCGGTCGTGGCAGTTTTTACAATTATTTCATCAGCCAGGTCATGCTGCCCCAAAACTTCTTCCATTTCATCTTTCGTTATAAACGCCTGAGCATCAGCCAAAAAACTTTTGCTGGCAAAAATTCCGACCACGGTATATTTCCGACTTATGCCATTGGGATAGTTTACATAAACTTCGTCACCAACATTCACTCCGCCTAAAGATGTCCTTTCAAGAGTAGCATTAAAACCACCACTAATTTCCCTCCCGATAAGTATCTTATTGCGATCGCCATCTTCCAAATATCTTCCGGAAACAATCTTTGAATTTATTTTTAGAACTTTTGATTCTTCCGAAGGCACTATTGAATATAGATACCAACTGCCGTTTTTGACATTAGTTCCTTCTTTTTTGGGGTCATACGCAATACCAGCGCCTGATTTATAATGTTCGACTGCGCCGGTTACGCCCGGTATACTTTTAATATTGTCCAGAGTCTTTTCTGCTTGTTTGATATAGGCA
>JBBABD010000016.1 GCA_041657845.1 Parcubacteria group bacterium | reverse complement strand
AACCTCCCGATACCAGTTAATCCTTTGCTTGCGGTCGTACTTGGTTTTTTGCATATCCATTGGTTAAATAGTTAACAGGTGTTACCCCTAACTATACCAAGTGTTACCTCATGGTGTTAACTGTACAAAATAATTACTACGTATGATATATTTGGCATTATGAGGGCACCGGAATTACGAGAAAAATATTTGAAATTTTTTGAGTCTAAGGGACACACCATTATTCCTTCGGCTTCTTTGATTCCTGAAAATGACCCAACAACGCTTTTTACTAGTTCTGGTATGCAACCCATGGTGCCGTATCTTTTAGGAGAAAAACATCCATTGGGAACCAAAATTGTTGATTCTCAAAAATGTTTTCGAGCTGTCGATATTGAAGAGGTTGGTGATAGTAGACATACGACAACATTTGAAATGCTTGGCAATTGGTCTCTTGGTGATTATTTCAAGAAGGAGCAGATTACTTGGATGTTTGAATTTTTGACTAAAGAAATTGGACTTGATCCAAAAAAGCTATATATAACAGTTTTTCGAGGAGATGAAGAATTAAAAATTTCACGAGATGATGAAGCTGTAAATATTTGGCAAGAGCTGTTCAGGGGTGCAGGTATTGATGCGAAAGCAATTGATTTTTCAGAAAAAAATGGGATGCAAGGTGGCAGAATTTTTTATTATGATGTTGAAAAAAATTGGTGGTCTCGTTCTGGTGTGCCAATTAATATGCCGTTAGGTGAACCAGGTGGACCGGACAGTGAAATGTTTTGGGATTTTGGCTCTGAACTTAAGTTGCATGAAAATTCAGAATTTAAGGATCAATCATGCCATGTGAATTGTGATTGTGGGCGATTTTTGGAAATTGGCAATAATGTTTTTATGCAGTATGTAAAAACGGAGAAAGGTTTTGAGCTGTTGCCAAAGGGCAACATTGATTTTGGTGGGGGATTAGAAAGAATATTGGCAGCTAAAAATGGAGATCCAGATATTTTTAAAACAGATCTGTTTACGCCAATTATCAGAAAAATAGAAGAGATATCTAGCAAGAAATATGGCGAATCAGCTAGTGCCTATGACATGCGTGTGATTACCGATCATTTGAAAGCAGCTACATTTTTGATTGCGGATGGAGTGATACCAAGTAATACACAGCAAGGATATGTATTGCGTCGTCTAATCCGGCGAGCAATTCGTTACGGTCATTTACTTGGAATTGAAACCAACTTCGTCAAACAAATTGCAGAAGTGGTGATTGAAATGTATAAAAATTCATATTTGGAGCTAGAAAAAAATAGAAACTTAATTTTTTCAGAGTTAGAAAAGGAGGAAAATAAGTTTAGAAAGACGCTTGTTAGAGGATTGGAAATACTCAATAAAACAATTAATAATCTGCCAGAGATTACTCCAGAAGGAACAGATTATCACAGCGATACTCAACTTTTTGCAAAAAGAATTTTTGATTTATATCAAACTCACGGATTTCCTTTGGAATTAATTTTGGAGGAATTGAAGGATAGGGATTTTAAAAAATTTAAAGAAGGAGATGTAATACAAATTTTCAATAAGGAACTTAAAAAACATCAGGAGCTTTCACGTACGGCTTCAGCCGGTATGTTTAAGGGGGGATTAGCGGATGACAATGAAAAAACGACGAAATTGCATACCACAGCTCATTTAATGCTGGCAGGCTTGCGCAAAGTCTTGGGTGATAGTATTTTTCAAAAAGGTTCCAATATTACAGCAGATAGACTTCGTTTTGATTTTTCACATCCTGAGAAAATGACTGATGAACAGAAAAAGGCGGTGGAAAACTTTGTGAATGAGGTAATCTTGGCTGATGCAGAGGTTTTGCGAGAGGAAATGTCACTTAACGAAGCAAAAACTAGCGGTGCAATGGGTGTTTTTGATGCAAAATATGGCGAAAAAGTAACCGTTTACACTATTCAAAAAGACGGAGTAGTCTTTAGTAAGGAAATCTGCGGAGGGCCTCATATAGAACACACAGGCGTTTTAGGGCATTTTAAAATACAGAAAGAGGAATCATCTTCGGCTGGCGTAAGAAGGATTAAAGCAGTTTTAATATAATTTAAAAATTAACTTAAATAAATGAAAAAGATAATTTCAATTGGTGTACTTGTTTTAAGTGTATTTTCTCTATCGGCATGCTCTTTTAATAACAACCAAAAAAATCAAAAGTCGTCAATAAAAGACACTCTCAATGTTTCAGTATCGGTTGAGCCGGTAAGTATTGATCCGGCAAAATGTTTATCGATGGATGCGTGTTCTATACTTACAAATTTATTTGAAGGACTTGTTAATTTTGACGAAAAGGGTAATTTTGTACCGGGCGTAGCAACAAGTTGGAGTGCAAACGACGATTACACCCAATTTACTTTTCATTTACGCAATAATGCCCAATGGTCGGACGGTTCCAATGTTACTGCAGAAGATTTTAAGTATGCTTGGATGAGAACGCTTAATCCCGAAACTGCTTCTTCATTTGCTTACTATCTCTATTATATAAAAAATGCGGAAAGCTATAATGCGGGCAAGATAGATGCGTCTCAAGTCGGAATTAATGTTATCGATCCTTACACTTTGGAAGTGAATTTGGAACATCCTTGTTCTTATTTTCTCAGCTTAACAACGCTAGCAGGATATTATCCCGTCAAATCAAACATCATTGAAGCTAATGGAGATAAGTGGACGCAAAATGCTGATACTTATGTGACAAATGGTGCTTACAAGCTTCGCGAATGGAAACATGATACAAGTTTATCAATCGAGAAAAACAAACAATATTGGGATAGTAATAATGTTTTTATCCAAAATATTAATTTTCTCCTCATGGCGGATGCCACTACAATTATTAACGCATACGAAACTGGCGAACTTGATTTCGTTGAATATACCCTTAAGCCTGATGAAATGGCGCAGGTAGATGATGTAAAATACGCAAATTTTGTTTACACAAGATTGGTAGAGTTTAATTTAAATAAAAAAATCTTTAAAGATGTTCGCGTTAGAGAAGCTATAAACATTGCTCTGGATAGGGAGAATATGGTTTCACTTATTGGAAAGGGAAACTTTCCAATGCAATATTTTATTCCTTCTGGATTTCATACGCCAGACAAGGGAATCGATTATCGAGAAATTTATCCAAAAAAATATTTTGAAAGTACGGCAGATATAGAACGTGCAAAGAAATTATTGGCTGAAGCAGGATACACTAACGGGAAAGGAATTCCAGTCTTAACTTATTTATGCAATACCATTGGATACAATGTGGCGAATGCCGAAATATTCAAAAACCAACTTGCAAAAATAGGAATTGAGGTAAAAATTGTTTCTTTGGATAAAAAAATAATGACGGCACAGCGCAATACGGGTGATTATGATTTCACACCTGTTAATTTGTTGGCCGAATATCCGGATATTTCAGTTTTCCTTTATTCTCTTAAGACGAATGATGTAAGCAATTATGCGCATTATTCAAATAGCTCATACGATGATCTATATACTAAAATCGTAACTGAATCTGATGTAAAAACAAGATTTGAATTGGTTCATCAAGCAGAGGATATTTTGATGAAAGATTATCCCGTAATTCCGTTATATATTAACCAAATGAATTACATTGAAAATGGTAGCGCTGGAGGATATATACATGATACCGCAGGAAGATTATCTTTTGTGCATGCAAAATTAAATAAAAATTAATAACTCAAACTGAATTTCTGCAAACAGTATGGGGCGATGTCCTAGACTGCCATTTGTAGCAGATTAAGCTTTCGTATGTTGGATATATATTTGATGAATTTATTGGATGTAACAAGCGCATATCACATATGCTAAAAAGAATAATTTATAATCTCGCTACTTTTTTTATATCCATATTTGCTATAAGTACAATAACTTTCTTTTTATTTGAACTTGTTCCAGGTGATATATATGATTCGGATCTAATAAAAAGTGAACAGATTATAGTGAATATCAGAGTAAAGATGCTGACAGGTATGTTCAACGGATGGAAGAAGCTACCAGCGCTCTGAAAGGAGCTGACTTCGTGTTAGTTTCCACCCCAGAGAGCAGTCCTATCGAACAGATGATGGAGCTTGAGAAGCTGATAAACTCCATCGGAGGAAATGTCGTCAGCTATGCAATCAACAATTTCAGAAATGAAGAGCACGAAAAACGGCAAGTCGAAAGACTTCGTCCTTACGCCAAAATATTCGACAGGCCGATAGTCGTAATCGGACACGACAGAAACATATGCGATTCCGAATCGGGAAACAGAAAGGAATCTCTTCTGGAAGCTGGAGCAGGATTAAACATTCTGAAATGAATGACTGATTTGAGGGTTTCATGAAACAGCTTTATGAAAGGATAGTAGCTTTTATCGATGGCCTGGACAAGGAAATGTTCCGTCTGGATAAGGCCGTTAGAGACACCTTGGCGGTCTGGGTAATAGACGATACTAACTACAAAAATGTTACCTTGGATGGCAGAGTAATTCCTGTGAATGATTTTATCCCACCGTTCGTTACAAGACATTGGAAGAAAGCTACGGGGGACGTAATCATCGGCATCTCGTATCCCTTAATAGGAATGAAATTGCCGAATTGCTGAGGCGTGCTGATGAGCCTCTGTTACGTCTGTAGGGTTTCCACAAATACGGGGGTTGAGCTGAACCATTAGCTCCAACCCCTTCGCTTTTCTAAGATTATTATTTTAGTAGTTTTAGAAAAGTAATTTACTAAAACACCTTAAATGGTGTTTTTTGCGTTTTTCGGACTTCATAGAATCTTCTATTTTATTTTTGCATCCTAGTTGATTCTTTAGTCGTATTAATAAATAAATAGCCCCGTTTTTAAGTGTAACAAACTGGGCAATTTCTAAGGTAATAATTAAAATAAAAAAACATGAGAAACAAAAACTGTCACATGGTAGCAGGGGTCAGTGTTCTGACAACAGCACTGGGAATTTTTTTTGCCTTTTCTTTTGTCAATGCACAGGCCGGAATGAGTCAGGGAAATATGCGAAATGGGCAAAGAGAAGGTCTCGTGGGAGGGGAAAAGCCCACTTTATCCAGTGAGGCTATTGCTGCTTGCGATGATGCAAGCGAAAAAGACACCTGTTCATTTACTTCGTCTGATGCCAGCGATTCAATAAGCGGAATATGCAAAAAAAATCCAAAAAACGAGGATGAATTGGCTTGCGTTCCGGAAAGAAAAGATGGAGATGGAAAACAAAATGGAATGCAGAAGGGTGGCATGCAACTCAGATCTTCAGAAGAAGCTATTACTGCTTGCAGTAGTAAAGATGAAAAGGCCGAATGTTCTTTTTCTATGACCAAGCCTGATAGTAGCGAAGAAATAATCATAACAGGAACTTGCATGAAAGCTCCTGCCAAAAATAATGGTACTGATACGGAAAGCAAATTGGCATGTGTTCCAGAAATAAAAGATGGAAAAAAATCGGGGGAAAATCAGCTTCAAAGAGCCGAGGGAATGAAAAAGCAAAAATCCGAGAAAATCACAAGAATTGAAAGCCGAGCGGAAAAAATCATTTCTTTTCTACAGTCCAAGGACATTGATACTGATAATATCGAAAGTAATCTGAGTACATTCAAAGATAAGGCAGATAATTTACTGGAAAAAATTGATGCTTACATTGCACTTCTAAAAGCTGATGATAGCAGTGATGATAATGTAAGAAGCGCTTCCGAAGCAATTAGGATTTCAGGAAAAGATATGATGGATTATTTTAATGATACTCTAAAAGCAAGCATCCAAGATGCTCTCGACGAGTTAAAAAATTAGAAATATATGGACAAAAATAAAAAAATTATTCTATTTTCTTTAATCTCGATAATTCTTATTTTGACTGTTGTTTCATTTTTCGCTTTTTTCAATAAATCGCTGTTTTTCAAAGCTTCCAATAATCAGGCAAAAATAGGTAATATGGAAACTGACTATTCGGATGTGCTTGAAGAAGAGGAAAAATACAAAGTTGAAAGCAAGGAGGATGCAAAAAAAGCACTGGAGGATATGAGTGCGTTGGTTGAATCGGCAGGGAACGCATCTTTGTAGGCAGTTTATTTAATCTAGATTATCAGAAAATAGGGATAAACCCCTGTTTTTGTGTTATTAAAATTTAGTCGAGGACGATCCTCGACCGGAGTTGCTAAAAGAAAAATGAGGCACTCAATGGATGGGTGCTTTTTTGAAATTTTTAATGTGATTGACAGTAATATATAATGGGTATATATTCATAGTATAGGCTCAACTAAAAAAATAAAATAGAAAGCGAGGTGATTAATATGCCAAGACAAAATGGAACAGGTCCGATGGGAATGGGGCCGATGTCAGGAAGAGGAATGGGACCTTGCGCCGTGCCTGCCGGCAGGCAGGGAGGCGGTATGATTTATGGACGAAGACAAGGCGGTGGTCGCGGATTAGGCTGGAGAAGATTTTGGGGATACTATCCTGCTCCGAGTGTAGACAAAAAAGAAGAAACGAAAATTCTTTCCGAAGAAGCGGAAGTTCTAGAAGAAGAATTGAAAGCGGTCAAAGCCCGTTTGGAAGAGATTAAAAATAAGAAATAATTATTTAAGATTCCAATTTTATGAAAATAGCAATTAGCTCAACAGGTAAAGAATTGTCTGATGGTGTTGCTGAATTATTCGGCAGATGCCCATACTTTGTCATTGCAGAAATTGAAAACGGCAAAATAGTGAAGGCGGATGCAATAAAGAACGACAATGAAAATCAGGCTAGTGGAGCGGGTATGTCGGCTGCCAAGCTTTTAGTGGAAAATAATGTCAATGTTGTAATCGCCAGAAACGTAGGACCCAGAGCAATAGATGTCCTAAAACAATTCAATATTGAAGTATATAGCGGAGAGGGCATAATCAATGACATTCTTCAAAAGTTTATTGATAAAAAACTTAAAAAATAACCCAATATGAAAATCGTAATTCCAACAGATGGTAAGAAAGGTTTAGATGATAAAATTGCTGAGCATTTCGGCAGATGCAATACCTACACATTTCTTAATGAAAAAGGAGAAGTTTTGGAAATAATAGACAATACCAGCGAACATATGGGCGGACAAGGATTGCCTCCGGAACTGATGAAAGCACACGGTGCTAATGTTTTGCTTTGCAGAGGCTTGGGTCCGAAAGCCCTCAATCTATGCGGAGAATTTAATATAGAAATATATGTCCATCAGGCGGAAATAGTCAAAGAGATTTTTAAATTATGGAAAAACGATAAACTTAAAAAAGCGTCTTCTGAAGATGTTTGTGAAGAACATAAAATATGAAAATAGCCATTACTGGCGGAAAAGGCGGAACGGGGAAATCAATGGTTGCCACTTCTTTGGCGATTGAATTTGCCAAAAAATACATTACGCTTTTGGTTGATGCTGATGTGGAATGCCCCAATGACCATCTTATAATTTCTGCCAAAAGAAAAAAAACCGAAACAGTCTATCAAGCCATTCCCAAATGGGATTTTAAGAAATGCATCAAATGCGGAAAATGTGCTGAAGTCTGCAAACAAAACGCCATTGTTTTTGTCGAAAATAAATACCCTGCTTTCGTTAAAGATGTTTGCATTGGTTGCAAGGCTTGCAAGGTAGCGTGTCCGACTGGAGCTATTTCAGAATCCAAAAAAGAAATAGGTGCAATTTATGAGGGAAAAAATTACAAAGTAAATTTGATTTCAGGAGAACTTAAACTGGGCGAATTGGCTTCGGGAGAAATTGTGGCGGAAGTCCGAAAATATGCGGATAAAATAAGCAATCGGATAAAATCCGAAATGTTGCTAATAGATTCTTCAGCAGGAGTGGGATGCCCAGTAATCGCTTCTTTGGTTGGTACGGATTATATTGTCGCTGTAACTGAACCGACACCTTCAGCTCTTCACGATTTGAAAAGAGTTTTGTACCTGGCTCGCCATTTTCAAATCAAGCACGGAATAGTTATCAATAAGCACGATTTGGCAAGCAATTTTTGCTTGAAGATAGAAAAATTTGCCAAGGAAAACGATGTTCCTATATTGGGAAAAATTCCATACAGAAAAGATTTTGTTGATGCGACTATTAAGATGAAGCCCATTGTTGAAATAAATTCTGAATACAAAGTTCTGTTTCAGGAAATCATTCGCAATATAGAGATGAATAACAATTTAAAACAAGATTTATGAAAGTGCTCAAATTCGGAGCCGTTTGGTGCTCTGGGTGTTTGGTAATGAAGCCGAGATGGAAAAAAATTGAAGGAGAAAATTCTTGGCTTAAAACTGAATATTATGATTTTGATAGTGACAAAGAAATGGTAGAAAAATACAAAATTGACAGAACTTTGCCAACTTTCATTTTTTTAGATAACAAGGAGAATGAAATTTTAAGATTAAACGGAGAAGTTGATGAAGACAAGTTGATTGAACTTATCAACCAAAACAAAGACAGGTAGCTTTATGAAAAAAACGTTAGCTATATTTTTTATTTCAGTGTTCACATTTTTTCAGGCAAGTTTGGGAGTAAACGCTTCCGATTCAGTCAAGGCATATTTTTTTTATGGCGATGGCTGTCCACATTGTGCCAAAGAAATAGAATTTTTGCAGGAAATGCAGAAAATTTATCCAAATTTGGAAATAAAAAGTTTTGAAATTTACCGCAATAAAGAAAACGCATTGTTTTTGCAAAAAGTCGGAAAGTCATTAAATGCGGATGTCACAGGTGTTCCATTTTCAGTCATTGGTGACAAATTTTTTGTTGGATATGCCGAAAATATAACTTCAGAAGAAATTAAAAATCAAATAGAAAAATGTGATAAAATCAGTTGTCCTGATAAAATAAAAAATATAATAAATTCCGAAGATAGAAGTAAAGAAGACTCAAAACAAAATAGCGTGTCTGAAGAAAACAGAAAAGAAAAAGTAATCAAGCTTCCATTTATTGGTAAAATTAACGTTTACGAATTTTCTTTGCCAATCATTACTATAATTATGGGGCTTCTGGACGGATTCAATCCTTGTGCGATGTGGACACTACTGTTCCTTATCAGTTTGCTCTTAGGAATGAAAGATAAAAAAAGAATGTGGATTTTAGGAACAGCCTTCATAGTTGCTTCTGCTTCTGTCTATTTTATGTTTATGTCTGCTTGGCTCAATCTCATTTTATTTTTAGGTTTTGTTGTCTGGGTACGAATAGCTATTGGAATTGTGGCTTTGTTAGGAGGAGGATACAGCCTTAGGGAATTTTTGTTTAATAAAGAGAGCGGTTGTAAAGTAGTCAGCGATGAAAACCGTCAAAAAGTTTTCCAAAAATTAAAATCAGTTGTCGGTAAAAACAGCTTTTGGATAGCCTTGGGAGGAATTATTGCTTTAGCTTTTATGGTAAATCTGGTAGAACTTATTTGCTCAGCAGGACTTCCTGCGGTTTACACACAGATATTGGCACTCAATGAACTTTCCAAATGGCAATATTATCTGTATATTTTGCTTTATATTTTCTTTTTTATGCTGGACGATTTGTTTATTTTCTTTATGGCGATGGTTACATTGGAAATGACTGGGATTTCTACGAGATATTCCAAATATTCGCAACTGATTGGCGGATTGATTATGTTGATTATTGGGTTGCTGTTAATTTTTAAACCTCAATGGCTAATGTTTGGATAAATTGTAATATAAATGTATGAAAGAAAAAATCGCAATCATATCAATACTGGTAAATGCTCTGTTGGCTGGGGGTAAAATTGCTGTCGGTATTTTTTCCAATTCATCGGCAATTCTGGCGGCAGGAATTGATTCTTTTGCGGATATATTTTCCTCAGCCATCAGCTATATCGGAATTAGAATGTCAGGAAAGCCAGCAGACAAGGAACACCCTTATGGGCATTACAAATTTGAAGTTTTAAGCGGGGTTATTATTGCGATAGTCATTGCGGTAACTGGAGTTGGTATTATTTACAATGCTTTTAAAAGTTTTTTTGAGCCAGAAAAAATTGAAATTGGCTATTTGGCTTTCTCGGTTATGATACTTACCGCTGTTGCCAATGAAATAATGGCCAGACTCAAAATTTATTACGGAAAAAAAGAAAATTCCTTGAGCTTGCTTTCTGATGGAGTCCATTCCAGAATTGATGTTTACACTTCCTTGGTGATTGTCGGAGGATTGTTGTTGACTCCCTATTGGATTTATGCGGATGCTCTTTTGGCGATGTTGATGGGATTGTATATAATGAAAGAAGCTTTTTTAATCGGTAAAGAAGCTACAGAATCGCTATTGGATGTTTCGGCTGGAGAAAAAATTGAAAATGTCATAAGGTTAATCGCTAAAAATGAAAATATTGAAATAGTTTCGCTTAAGACACAAAAGAAAGGTTCGGCAGTCACCGCTAATCTGGAAATAAATTTGCCAAACAATTTAAAAGTGGAAGAGGCAACTAAGGTTTCCGATATCTTGAGAGAAAAATTGGTCAATGGAATTGAAAGCTTGCAGTATGTAGTCATTCAAATTGTCAGTCACGAAATTGAAAATAGTTTTTACAAACCAAGTCTCGGTAAGAGCTTTGGCTGGCAAAGAAAAGGAAAGTTTACGGAAAAAATAGAAGAGGCCGTTGGTAAAGGACCTGATGGAAAATGCGTTTGTCCTAAATGTGGTTATAGCGTTCTGCACGAAAGAGGCGTTCCTTGCTCAAATTTAAAATGTCCAAAGTGTAATATAAATTTAGAAAGAAAATAATCAATTTAAAACAATATAACAAAAATGGTACCGCAAAAAATTTTTCTAACAAAAGGAGTGGGAGTGCATAAGGATAAGCTGGCAAGTTTTGAATTAGCTCTAAGAGATGCGGGAATTGAAAAGTGCAATCTTGTTTGCGTTTCTTCAATTTTTCCTCCAAATTGCAAAATAATTCCGAAAAAAGAAGGAGAAAAATTATTGAATGCTGGAGAAATAACTTATTGCATTATGGCAAGAAATGATAATAATGAACCCAATAGATTGATTTCAGCTTCTATCGGATTGGCTATTCCCAAGGATAATAATCATTACGGTTATCTTTCAGAACATCATGCTTTCGGAGAAAAGGGCGAAAAGGCAGGAGAGTATGCCGAGGATTTGGCGGCTACGATGCTGGCAACAACTTTGGGCGTAGATTTTGATTCCGATACCGCTTGGCAAGAAAGGGAACAAGTTTATAAATCTTCAGGATATATTTTTAAAACAACAAACATTACTCAATCAGCAGAAGGGAATAAAGATAATTTATGGACAACGGTAATTGCGGTTGCTGTTTTTATAGAATAAAAATAGAAGAAAATAATATGACCAGACCAAGATTATGCAAACGTTTGAGATTTAAACCCAAAGCCCATTATTTTAAACCCCAAGGAATTCCGATGTATGATTTGGAGGAGGTCGTTTTGACCAAGGAGGAAATGGAAGCGGTGAAGCTAAAAGATTTTGACGGTTTGGAACAAACTGAAGCCTCGGAAAAAATGAATACTTCGCAAAGCACTTTCCAGCGGATTTTATCTTCTGCCAGAATTAAGATTGCCGAAGCGATTGTTAAAGGTAGGGCATTGAGGATTGAAGAGTAGGGCGTGTTTTTTGTTGCCAAGAAGCGAAATTTAAGATAGTCTAAAAAAGTATTTGTAAGTATCTTGAAGCGTTGGTTTTGTATGAAAAAACAAAAAGAAAAGCAAAAAAATAAAAAATCGGTATGTGGTGCTATTTTCTGCAAGGAAAACTTAGTAAGAGATATCGTTATCACAGCAATGTCCATCGGACTAATGGCTTTATTGATAACGAATCACAAGAAACTGTCATATAAACTCATTCAGCCAGAAGCAGGTAAAATAACGGAGCAGGCGGTTATGGAGGAAAACGAAGCGGAAAATCCGACTATTGATACAACCGATTGGAAAACCTATCAGACTCAGTGGTATGGCTTTGAATTGAAATATCCAGACAATTGGAAAAAGCCAGTCCTAAAAAGTGCCACCAAAGGAGCCAAATGGGAATACCGCTACGAGTTTAGAAAATCAGAAATTAATGATGCTAACCACTACATTGGTTTTGATGTGGTGGTATATAATGTTAATAAAATCAAGGAACTTTCCGGTACCGATGAGTTCCCGACTGTTAAAAACGAAGAACTGAAAGAACAAGGTGCTTGCCAAACAATTGAAGGTCATCTGGCGGAAAACGAAGATTATCCAGCCGAACAAATTTATATTCCTTCCGATGACGATTGTTACAATCCCGCCTATTTCTACACTCTGACCAGCGACGATTATATGTATAACATTGTCCCAATTCTGTCAGGCGAGGAAGAGAAAACCATCCAATCGGAAAAAGAAATAATTCAAAATATTCCCGAATTCATTTCAGCAGCCTCAACTTTCAATCTGATTGACATCAAGAGACCGAAGGCAAGTATTGAGCCAGTGGTCAGGGCTCCGATGCCGTATGTTTATGATGTGGACAGTCTGGGAAGAAAAGTTTGCAATCATAAACACGACCATCCGCATAAGAGCGATAAAAAAGACCACAAGAAAGGGCATATGGATATGGAATGCTGTCTTGACCCCGATGAAGTTCCTAATCCGAATTGCTATTATGACCCAGATGTATACGGAAAATATTTATAGTTCAGTATCATAGCCTTAAAATTTTATTTATGAGATATTTATCAAATAATCTGATAATTTTCGGAGCGAAGTATTTGATATTTTTAATAATGATTATTGCTTTTTTATATTTTCTAAAGCAGTCAAGAGACAGACAACGGCGGATTATCATATTCAGTCTCATATCCTTACCGGCTATTTATATAGTGGCAAAAACACTATCAATTTTTTATTACAACCCACGTCCTTTTGCTTTAAGTCATTCAGTGCCTCTAATTTTTCACGTACCAGATAATGGATTTACTTCAGACCACGTTTTACTGAGTAGCGCTATATCTGCAATCATTTTTTATTTAAACCGAAAATTAGGAATATTGCTTCTTATGCTTGCTATGCTAGTGGGCATCGCCAGAGTTTTGGCTGGAGTACACCATCCGATTGATGTTATAGGTAGTATTGTTATTGCTTTTTCAGTATCATTTCTGATTTATAGGAATTTATTGCCAAAAGTAATGAATTTAAGATGCGTGAAAAATTATTTTAATAATTAAAATTATCTTTTTATATTTTTGCAAAAAAACATAAAATAGAAACAAAAACTATGAGATTAAAAAACAAAGTGGCAATCGTAACCGGAGCTTCTTCTGGCTTGGGCAAAGCGATTGCCCAAATGTATCTCAAGGAAGGCGCCAAGGTGGTCTTTTCAGATGTGAATCCTTATTCTGATGAATTAGCAGAGAATGCAATTTTTGTGAAAGCGGACACTTCCAAAAAAGAAGAAGTGAAAGATTTAATAGATGCTGCTGTGGAAAAATTTGGGAAATTGGATATTATGGTCAATAACGCCGGCATTGGACTGGTGGGGGAAATAGTCACTATGTCTGATGAGGTTTGGGAAAAAGTAATCGCTATCAACTTAAGCGGAGTTTTTTACAGCATACGGGAAGCAAGTAGCTATATGAAAGAAAAAGGCATTAAAGGTTCCATTGTTAATATGACTTCAATTCTGGGGCAGGTCGGTTTCAAAACCGCCGGAGCGTATTGTGCTTCCAAAGGCGGAGTTAATCAATTAACTCGCACATCCGCCTTAGAAATGGCGTCTGATGGAATCAGAGTGAATGCAATTGCTCCAGGGTTCATTAAAACGCAAATGACCAAAGGAATGCAGGATAATAAAGAAGCCAATAAAGTAATTTGTTCGGCTACGCCTTTGGGACATATGGGTGAACCGAATGATATCGCTTACGCAGCCGTATATTTAGCTTCTGATGAATCGAAATATGTGACTGGCTCAATTCTTTATGTTGACGGAGGTTGGACGGCGCAATAATTTTTAGAAATTTAACCATTGCAAAAGCAGAGTCAAAACTCTGTTTTTGTGATAGAATTGAAATGCAAAACTTCTAAATTTATGAATGAAAAAAAATCAATCAATTTGACGAATTTAAAAATGAACCAAAGTGCGGAAATTGCTCTTATTGATGCTGGCAAAGAGGCTGCAAAAAGACTGGCTGACTTGGGACTGACTCCGAATACGCTTGTAAAAGTTTTGAAAAAAACATTATTCTTCGGTCCGATAGAAATTGAAGTCAGAGGTTGCAAGCTAGTTTTGGGTAGGGAAATCGCTTCAAAAGTATGGGTCAAATAAATGTGAAAAACAAAAAATTGAATGTTGTGCTGGCAGGGCAGGCAAATGTTGGCAAGTCCGTCATATTTAATTATCTGACAGGGCTTCATCAGCATATTGGGAATTGGGCTGGTAAAACTGTGGAAAAAGCGGAGGGAACCTTGCAGTATAAAGGTTATACGATTGACATCTTGGATTTGCCTGGGATTTATTCACTTTCAACTTATTCCCTGGAAGAGCTAATATCACGTGAATATATCGCTATTCAAAAACCTGACTTCATAATTAATGTAGTTGATGCGACACACCTGGAAAGAAATTTAATTTTTACTCTGCAACTTCTGGAATTAGAAAGACCGATGGTTATGGCTTTGAATATGGCAAACCTGCTTGAGGAAAAAGGAATTGAAATCAACAGCAAAAAGCTGGAAAAATTGTTGAATATCCAAGTTGTTCTAGTAGCAGCCATTTATGGTCGGGGTATAAATAAATGTTTGGTTGAAGGGATAAAATTGGCAAAGAAAAATCCATTACGAGAATTTTTAAAATATGGAAAAGAAATAGAGGAAAGAATAAGGTATTTGATTGATATTTTAGGGAATATTAAAATTCCTTATCCTAAAAGATGGATAGCGATAAAACTTTTAGAGAGGGACAAGCAGGTGGAGAAAATGGTTAAGGAAAATAAACCAGAAGTTTTGGAGAAGGCAAAAAATTTATGTCTGGAGCTGGAAAAAATTCACGGTCAAGATTCTCCTATAGTAATTGCCGATGAAAGGTGCAATTTAATTTCACGAATAATAGAGGAAGTAATGAAAACCAAAAAACCTCAAAGAGTCAGTCTTAATGAATGGTTAGATAATTTGACTGGTCATAGGATTTGGGGTTATCCGATTATGATTGCCATTTTCAGCTTGGTTTTCATTTCTATTTTCCAATTCGGAGATCACCTTTCTTTTTGGTTGGAGGAAATATCATCAGGATGGCAATTCGGTTTTCAAAATATTTTCGGCACCTCATTTTTATCTTTATTGGCTTGGAGCGGAATAGAAAGTGCCGTCGCTTTAATCGGAATCGTCTTGCCGTATATTTTCCCGTTTTATCTTTTTCTGTTTATTTTGGAAGACTGGGGATATTTGGCAAGAGTCGCCTTTCTTTTGGATAATTTAATGCACAAACTGGGAGTGCACGGAAAGGCTTGCATTCCAATAATGCTCGGATTCGGTTGTAATACTCCTGCTTGCCTTTCTTGTCGAA
>JBBABD010000015.1 GCA_041657845.1 Parcubacteria group bacterium | reverse complement strand
AATGCGCAGCTATGCGATGTTCCCGCGAAGCGGGAATTTGGGCCTGCCGCATAGCGGAAGTTATGCGATGTGTCGCTGCGCTTTTTGTTTTTATTAAAAACTTTTCTTTATTTCACAGCCCATTCATCGCAGAGATGCGCATTATGCAAAATGGAGCGAAGCGACATTTTGCATAACTAGTTATTATGCGAATACAATTCACTATTGGTTAATTAATTTGTGTATTATGCGAATATGTGATATATTATTCACATTCTATAAAATAATATTAGCACAATTCATATGCAATTAAAAGAACTGATTGAGAAAATAGAAAATGAGCTAAGGCTTCGAAATTATAGCCGAAAAACTATCAAAAGCTACCTCATCTGCCTTTCCGATTATTTCAATTTTATCAAAATCGTTAAAAAAGATCCCGATATAAGCTTAATAAAAAAATATCTTCTGCAAAAACAAGAAAAAGGACAATCCCCTCAAACAATTAACCTTCACCTCAACGCCATTAAATATTTTTACCGGGAAATTTTCAAAAGTAAAATTTTCATAGATTTAAAATTTGCTAAAACCTCGAAAAAATTACCCATAGTACTTTCTCGCAGTGAAATTGAAAAAATCATCAATTGCATAGACAATGAAAAACATCGCCTGCTCATTTCTCTGTCCTACGGGGCTGGCTTGCGCGTAAGCGAAGCAGTTGAACTGAGAATAAGAGACATCGACTTTGACGGGTTATCAATCCATTTGAAAAATGCTAAAGGAAAAAAGGATAGAGTCACTATTTTTCCGGAAAAATTGAAAGCAGATCTCCACGAACTCACAGCTCTTCAACATGGCAATGAATACGTTTTTGAGAGCGAACGAAGCGGAAAACTAACTGAGAGAACGGCGCAAAAAATATTCGAAAATGCTCTGGAAAAATCAGGCATACAAAAAAACGCTTCATTCCATTCCCTTCGCCACAGCTTTGCCACTCACCTACTGGAGAATGGCGTTGATGTTCGCTATGTACAAGAACTTT
The DNA here is from genome assembly GCA_041657845.1 of Parcubacteria group bacterium. NCBI lineage: Bacteria > Parcubacteria group bacterium. The sequence continues at coordinate 14,507 of JBBABD010000015.1, read as the reverse complement.
TAGGGCATGCTAATATTAGAACAACGCAGTTATACACCAAGGTAACCAATCCGGCTTTGAAAAATATCAAAAGTCCATTATCATAAAAATTATGCAAAATCAAATAGACGAAATTAAAAAAGAATATCAGGAAATTACCGACCAGCTCAGCACGCCTGAGATTGTTTCTGATCCAAAAAAAATGGCGACTTTAGGCAAAAGACAGGCTGAACTTCAAAATGTCATCGCTCATATTGGGAAATATGAAAAAATTGAGAAGGAAATGAAAGAAAACGCGGAAATTGTGAACTCGGAAACCGACCCGGAAATGAAAGAAATGGCGATGAATGAAAATATCAAGCTTTCGGTGGAAAAAGAAAAAACTGGGAAAGAACTGGAATCAATGCTTATTCCCAAAGATCCTAATGACGAAAAAAGTGTTATTGTGGAAATCCGAGCCGGCGCCGGAGGAGATGAATCTTCTCTTTTCGCCGCTACGCTTTTCCGAATGTATTCGAAATACGCCGAAAAAAATGGATGGTTAGTTTCGATAATGAATTCCAGCCAAACTGAATTGGGAGGCTTCAAGGAAGTTGTTTTTGAAATTAACGGGCGGGATGTTTTTGGCAAGATTAAATATGAATCAGGGGTGCATCGAGTCCAAAGAGTTCCGGAAACGGAAAAAGTTGGAAGAGTACACACCTCCACCGCCACTGTTGCCGTTCTTCCTCAAGCGGAAGAAGTAGAATTTAAAATCGAAGAAAAAGATCTCCGAATTGATACTTTTTGTTCTTCCGGTCCGGGAGGCCAATCAGTAAATACCACTAAAAGCGCAGTCCGCATCACTCACGTTCCCACCGGGCTTATTGTTTCCTGCCAAGATGAAAAATCTCAGATCAAAAACAAGGAAAAGGCCATGAAAGTGATGCGTTCCCGCCTTCTTCAAATAGAAGAAGAAAAAAGGGCTAAAGAGCTTGGAGATGAGCGAAAAAGCCAGATCGGTACCGGAGATCGAAGCGAAAAAATCAGAACCTACAATTTTCCCCAGGACCGAATCACCGACCACCGGATAAAACAGTCCTGGGGCAACATTCAGGTGATTTTAGGAGGGGACTTGGATGATATAATTACTGCTTTGATGGAAGAGGATGTTAAGAGAAAGATGGAGAAAGCTTAATTTTCAATTATCAATGATCAATTTACAATGAATTTTCAATGATTTAATTTTCAATCCGCCAGCTGGCGGAGAAAATTGGCTATTGATTGAAAATTGTAAATTGAAAATTGTAAATTGCTGGTGATTGTTATTCAAGACATTCTTAATAAATATTCCAAAAAACTCGACCGACTTGATTTAGAGCTTATTATCGCTCACGTTCTCGGAAAAAACCGAGAATTTATTTTGACGCATCCGGAATTCGCTATCGCAAAGAATTATGAATTAAGAATTATGGATTATGCAAACCGGCGGATGAAATGCGAACCGCTGGCATATATTTTGGGAGAAAAAGAATTTTACGGATTGAAATTTAAAGTGAACAAAAATACTCTTATCCCCCGCCCTGAAACAGAAATGATGGTTGATTTGGCTATTCAAGAAATTTCTAAAAACTATAAACTAAAGGCTATAAACTTAATCGACATTGGAACAGGAAGCGGCAATATAATAATTGCAACTGCAAAGCAGTTGCAGAATTTCGAATTTCGAATTTCGAATTTCGAATTATTTGGGATAGATAATAATAAAAAAGCCTTAAAAGTTTCCGAACAAAATGCGAAATATCATAAAATTGATAAAAAAATAAAATTCCTTCACGGCAATTTATTAAATCCGATCGTTCAAAATTCAAAATTCAATCCGCCAGCTGGCGGACAAAATTCCGTGATGATAATCACAGCCAATCTCCCCTATCTTTCCCCGGAAATTTATAAATCCTGCTCAAAAGATATCAAGAAATATGAGCCTAAATCCGCTTTAATCAGCCAGAAAGAAGGCTTGGATCATTACAATGAGCTACTTAAACAAATATTGGTTTTGAAGCAAAATTGTTCTATGTTTCATGCTTCATGTTTCATGGAAATTAGTCCGGAACAGAAATTAAAAATAACCAAGCTCATCAAAAAATATTTTCCATCCACCAGCTGGCGGACAAAAATTATCTTTCATAAAGACTTGTCCGGAAGATGGAGAATATGCGAATTGGAAATTTTCAATTATCAATGATCAATTTACAATGAATTTACAATTATTTAATTTTAAAATTTTTTTATAATTGAGAATTGAGACATTGATTGAAAATTGTAAATTGAAAATTGAAAATTTCCACCTGTGGATAACTTTTTGCTATTGCATTTTAAAAAATATACTTTATAATTAAGTTATCGATTGAAATAAAATATTTTTTCTATTGTAGAAAATATTATAGCGTGATAAAATATTATCACAATGAAAATATTTCAGTCGCGAAAATAAACATAAGCGTCGAAACATATAAAAAAAATAAAAAGTTTGTAATGATCTTAAAAAGATTCAAAAACAAATTTTGTTAGAAGGAGGTGAAACAAAATGGCAAAGAAAAAAGCAGCAAAGAAAAAAGTAGCAAAGAAAGCTAAAAAAACCAAAAAGAGAAAATAGTTTGTAACTAAGTTTTCTTTTAATCGATTTTGAGTTTGTTCAAAATCGAATATATAAACTGGATCCGCCCTTAACATAGGGCGGTTTTAGTTTCTTGCATTTAAAATTACAACCCGAATGCCTTCTTTTGTCTAGTTGACGACAAAAAATGGCCTTGTTAAAATTAAAAGACGAACGGTTTCAACGCAAGCTGTACATTGATAATTAAATAATCTAGAAAGGATGGTGAATATTAATGGAGAACGAAGAAAAAGATGAAGAAAAAAACGAGGAAGATAATGAGTTAGAAGGCGCCGGAAGCTGGTTAAGAGACAACCTTAGAATTATCATTAGCATAATAATAGTAGTTGCTATCGCCGGAGGAGTTTATTCTTATTCCAAGCGAAATCAAACTCCTGATGAAAACAGCGACAGAATAGCTACCAGCGAGCAATCTGCAAATGATCAAGAAAAGGTTGAGATCAATGAAGGATCAGAGGACGCAACTTCTGTTCAAACAAAGGAACAGCAAAAACCGGCCTCTAAAAACGAGACAGTAGCTTCAACTGCGACAAGCCAAGAAACTGAAGAATCGTTTATCGAAACAGCTGGAAGAGGAGACAGCCAAACACGGCTAGCTCGCAGAGCGTTAGCGAACTATCTCGAAAAAAATCCTGACTCCGGACTTACCGCAGAGCATAAGATATATATTGAAGATTATCTTAGAAAAAATTCCGGATTCAAGGGGGGAGTATACATTGGAACTTCGATGGAATTTTCCAAGGATCTTGTCACTAAAGCAATTGAAAGCTCCAAGACTCTAGACAACAAACAGCTGCAAAATCTTCACAAGTATGCCGTTAGAGTGCCTTCATTATCATGATTCTTCAAAAGAAAAACAGATAATCCATAAACAAAAAGTTGTTTGTTCTTTCAAGGAAATTAAAAATCCTTTCGATATTGCAAAAACCCCGATAACATCGGGGTTTTTAGTTGGGGAACCATTCAAAAATTAATTTCATCCCCAATTTCAATATTCAATTCGTCTGCCATCCCGGCATCCAGCTCTAAAACTTTATCTGCCATAGTTTCAGGACTTATTGTTTCCTTGGAATCATAAGGAACATCTTTGGCAATATAAGCTATGCTATTTCCATCTATCCAAATCATATCGAGATTAAACCTCATCCCTTTCATCCAAAAACCATACCTGCCTTTTCTGGAAAAAACAAACAGCATTCCGCATTTTTCACACAATTTTTCCCTCCCTGAAAGACCCGCTTGCATCTCAATGTCGGTATCTGCTATTTCTACTGTAAATTTTTGGTTTTTTATCCAAACTTCCTGTTTTTTTACTCTTAAAAAAACCAAAGCCAGTAAAGCGACTATGGCAAGAATAAAAAATGATATGATTATTTTATTTTTTATAGCCATTTTTTATATAAAATTGAATCAGATGCGGTTCGAATTCAGCTTTCTGTTCGCATAAATAATAGTCAGGATTATTATAATCGCTGCCAAAATAAAAGTTACTATTTTCCCGATAGCTCTGGTATTGATTGCCACAACTGCGATAAAAATGGTAATAATGTAGAAAAATAAAGCCACTTTCTTCTGCGACCAGCCGATTTCAAGGAGCTTGTAATGAAGATGGCGATTATCCGATTTAAAAATAGAGCTTCCCGCTTTTATTCTTTCTCCTATTACCCAAATCAAATCAATTATCGGAACTGCCATAACCAAAAGAGCAGTCGCAATTTTAGTTCCGGCAAAAATTGCTAAAGTCGCCAAAATAAATCCCATAAACATAGACCCGGAAGTTCCTGCCAAAATCCTAGACGGATAGAAATTAAAAATTAGAAATCCCAGAAGCGCTCCAAAGAGAGCCGCAGCGATTATTCCCACCGGAGGCTGGTTAACTTCCGGCTTAAGCGATAGAAAGAAGACAGTTGCTGTTCCTGCTAAAGACACTCCTCCGCTCAAGCCATCAACGCCATCCACCCAATTCATTGAATTTATCATTAATACGATCCATATCGTGACAAAAATAAAACTCGGAAGAATATACTCTCCCATATTTAAAAATATCAACCCCCCTGCTGGATTGGTAATGTATTCGACTCTGATTCCGAAAATAAAAATTATAATCGCTACGGATACTTGGAATAGGAGTTGCGTTTTCCAATCAAGCTCCATAAAATCATCAAAAAGTCCGAAGATAAGAATAAATAATGAAGCAACTATTATTCCCCAAAGTTTTTGAGAGATTGCCAGGTTGCCATCTAAAAATAAAGTTGCTAGAAACCCCAGTATTACTGCTACCCCTCCTATCCTGCAAACCATTTTTTTCGCATTTGTTTTGCCTATTTTCTTTGCGCTTTTTAAAAATTTAAATTTCGAACATAAAAACAAAGTCAGGCAAATAATACTGGTTGTGATGAGAAAAGAATATAGGAATGGAAGAAGATAAAGAGACATTGAAATTTAATTATGAATAAAGAATTATGAATCATGAACATTAAACTTACGAAAATAAATTTGCATAATTTATTATTCGTAATTCATGATTCATTTTTTTATCTTTTCGGTTACCCAAAATTCTCCAAAATACTTCTTAATTAAAATTCTGGTTTGGGATTCAATAGCCGGAATAGACCCGAGCGTCGGCGCAATAATAGGAGTCAAAAACCATTGAAAAAACATATAAGCATATCTTTTTTTGGAATATTTCTCCGGACGGGGAGGAAGAAGCAAAAAACTCAAAAACATTGATGAAATAAGCCCGCTCATCGCAATAATCATTAAATATCTTGTCACGAAGGGCAAATTGTGGGCGAGAACGCTTTCATTGAACTGAGATCCTCCAAAGAAAAGCGGCAACCATCCAAGAAACGCCAGAATAAAAGCAGAGGTTGCCCAAGAATGATGGCCCTCAAGTATTTCAAATGCAGTCCTGAACTTTTTGAAAAAACTTATTTTTTTATCAGGCGCAATGGCTCTCATAATTACAGGAAAATTTTCTATTCCATAAGCCCAGCGTCTTTTCTGCTTATATTGATTTTTTATCGTCTTCCAATATGTATCGGCTAAAACTGCATCCAGGGATATTGGAAGATAAATCGGTTTCACTTTATAATCGCCATGAAAATAAGAAAAACACTTCCAATAAATTATCGAGTCCTCACTGATCATATTAATCGGCCAGAAATTTACTCTGACTAGGGTGGCAAAAGGCTCGCTATGAGACGAAAAAGTAACCATTTCCCTTCTTGTACTTTGAAACATATGCCAAAAAGAGGAACTGGTAACAATAACTCGCACAAAAGCGTTGGTATCCCAAAGATTGTTGTGATACATCGGAAGCGGCTGATACGACTGCTGAAGCCTTTTGGGATCGGTTATGTATGCGTATGTCAGCGCTGCAAAATATTCAGGATGGCAAACGCTATCACAATCAAAATTTGAGAAAATTACTTTTTCATAATCAATATTTTTTTCATCAAGGTATTTCATTAAGTATTTGGCGGAAAAAGTCGCATTGGAAGCTTTGCATTTCATTTCATCATCCTTAACAATATGAGTTGTCACTAAAAAGTCCCTAAATTTCCCCTCAAATTTGTTTTTAAGATAATTCACTTTTTCCATTCTTTGCTTTTCCGGTTCTCTCTCTTCTGCGGCCAGAAGAATAATAATTTGGGATTTGGGAAAATTACTGTCTAAAATCGCCTGAATGGCCGGCTCAATAATTTCTGACGATTCATTAGCCGTCGGGAGAAGAACCACATGGACAATTTTTCTCCAATCCCAGATCTGATTTTTCATTTTTCCGAGCTTTACAACTTCAAAATAATATTTTTTTAGCCTTTTTATCTCTTTTTTTAGTTTTCTTTTTTCAGCATAATTCATTCCGTTTTTCAAGACTTTTTTCATTAATTTAATTCTATCTTTTATCTCAATAGAATATTTTTCAGGATTGGCGATATTTTGGCACCTGTCCCACCAATTTATTTTCTTTCCTTCCCTAAGTTTTCTGTAAGCCAGAATTGAATAGAAGGAAATGAAAATCGTCCGGTGAATCCAATAAATGTCGAATGCAATAATAAAAACAGCCATCCAGATGGGAAGCAAATATGATAGGGCAAAGATTCCGATAAGCGTCAGCCAGGTTAAAGTTCCCGGGATAACTTCTAGCATTCTTTGAATCCTGTGCTCACTCGGAATTTCAGTTTTGGGATTAGGAAAAGAAAACATAAAATAATAATCTAAAGTTCATAAAATCCATAAAGTTTATAAAGAAATTATGATCTTGTATTTATCGCGGGTTTTGGTCTTTTGACTTCACGGACTTTAAAAACTTTATAAACTTTTTAATAATTTATCATCAACAGTCCCGCTATGGCAATAAGTATTCCCGCCTCAACAAAAAATGAAGCCAGCAGAAAAATGTAGGCGGCCAATCTCTCTTTTTTTTGATAGAAAAGATAAGCTAAAATGGTGTTTACCAGCAAAAATAAGTTGGATATAATCGGCAAAAAATACACTTGCCACCAATCTCCAATGATATCGACCCCAAGATAAACATTATAATGAAGAACCATAGGAAGGTCAATGGGACGAATATAAAAAATGAGTAATCCCCAACTTACTGCGTCAAGAAATAAAGTGCCTATCAAAAGCCAATGGATCAGAGAACTCTTCCAAAATTCTTGGCCAAAAAAACCAGCAATACTCCTGCTGGATATTTTTTTAATTCCTGCTATTCTTTTTTCTTTATCTAAAATCATATTGCCCCATTGATATTTAATTCCAATCGATTATTCAATTTCCGGCCTTTCGATCATTATCGGTTCGATGGCAGATTCTCCTCCGGTAATTTTAACCACATCCTTATCTATTTTCCCAAATTCCTTAGAAGCAGTATTATAATGATTTACAGTCGTGGAGAGGCTAGATCCTAGTTTTCGCATATATTCTTCGTACAATATTATATGTTTTTGCAAGGCTTCAACGTTCTTTCTGATAACCTTGGCGCCTTCTTCTATTTTCAAAGCCTGCAGACCTTGAAGAACGGTGTGGAGGTATGCCGAAAAGGTGGTCGGCGAAACTATGATGACCTTTTTTTCAATAAAAGCATAGTCGATCAAGCTTCGCGTGTTAACCTTTACCGCTCCTACTTCATTTATAAGCAAATCGTAGTAGATAGCTTCGGCCGGTATGAACATAAAAGCAAACTCAAGGGTGTTGTATTTTGGCTTGATATATTTCGCTGTTTCATCAATTCTTTTTTTCAAATCTTTTTTAAATTCATTTTCCAGCTCATTCTTTTTGTCCTCATTTTCCTCATGAATCAACCGATCATAATTATCCAAGGAAAATTTCGCATCTACTGGGATAATCCCCTCTTTGGTAAAAATAGCCGCATCGACAGTATCATTATCCGGAAACTGATATTGCAACTTGAAAGAATCCGGAGGCAAAATATTCTCCAAAACCATCTTTAACCCTGCTTCTCCCAAATTACCGCGTTGTTTTTGATGTTTAAGAACTTTTTCTAAATTGCTCAGCTGTTCGGAAAATCCGATAACTTGCTGGTTGGTTTTTTCCAGACTGGTCAGTTTTTCAGTTATGTCACCAATGATTTTTGACGACTGTGCATATTGCCTCTGGGTGGCGCTGTGAGTTTCGGCTAACTTGCTGTCCATTGCCCGGCGGAGTTCCCTATTTTCATCTAAAAGCATCGCCAATTTCTCCTGAATTATGGCCGTTTCCCTTTCTCCTCCCTTGCTTTCCATCTTTTTCTTCATATCGAAAACAAGCCAGACGATAACGGCTAGCAAAATAACAAATATAATGAAAGCTAGATATAACATTTTAAGAAAATTTTCAATTATCAATGACCAATTTACAATGAATTTTCAATTTTCAATTATTTAATTTTCAAACATTGAAAATTTAGTCATTGGAATTTGATTGAAAATTGAAAATTATTTTTTGAGTCCGGAAATAAAAAGCTTGAGTCTCGGTATTTTGTTTATGAGTTCATCATGCGGACCTTCGAGAAAATCCAGAAGAAACCTGTCAAGCATATCTAAGCGATATTTGAATTCTTCGCTGTTCATCAGAACATAGCTGATTTCTCTTCCTACCTCCGCTTCAATACTCGCCATCAAATTCTTGAGCTTTGATCTGTTGACATTGTTTACCACCAAAACCATATCCGCCTTGCTTTTGGCACAATTGAGAAATATCCCGCTTATGAGAGCCAGCTTAACATCTCCTATCGTCCTCAGCTTGTCTAAACTGCTACACTGCGGATAAATGTTTGATTTCACAAAAAGCCCCTTGAGTTCTATCAAAAATGGAAACTTTTGGTTTAGGATGTAGCATTTTGTTCCATTTTTTTTCCTCTCCAAAATAAATTTGTTCCTCTTGAATTCATTTATCGCCCTTCTCGCCTGGGTTCCCTTAAACATGTTCTTATCGCTTACTTCTCCCATATTGAATTCCTGTTCCGGATTCATAAGAAAAAAACGCAATAAACGAGCTTTCACCTTTGAACCAAACAAAAACTCCAGTATTTCAGCCATAAACAAAGTAAATTATTGATTATTTCCTGCATTCCTCCATACGATAAGTATACAGAATGTGAGGAAAAAGTAAAGTTTCATAATATCAAAATCCAAATGGCAAATACCAGAAATTTGGATTTTGGGCTTTAGAATTGATTCGTCATTGAAAATTTGAATTTGACATTAAGTTGATTGCTTCTTGGGCTGAATTATTATATTATAATAGTATAAAAGGCTGATGCTTAGAGTTTGGAAATTTGTTTTAATATGCCAAGAAATAACGAAAAAGAAAAAAACTTTGCCATTCTGGAAAAAGACCTGAATGTCGTTTCGGTTTTAAACAATCCGAAACTTAGTCCTTATCTGGATATATTCAGGCATTATCCAGAAAATGTCTCCCTTCAAAATCTTGGGATTTTGACCGGTTTCTTCAGGATAAAAGATTTTCAGGAAGAATCCGCTTATATAGTCAACTTTCTTTCTTCCGTCCTCAAAAAAGAATACTACGCGAATTCCAAGAAATCTATAGAAAACAGCTTCGACTGCGCGCTAAAAAAAGTTAACTTGGCGCTTTCGGAAATTGCCAAAGAAGGAAATGTAACCTGGCTAGGGAAAATAGACGGCATCGTTTGCGTTTTGGAAAAAAATAATCTCCATTTTAGCGTTTGCGGGAAAGCCAAGGTTTTTCTTTTTAGGAATCAGCAATTATCTGAAATAAGCGCCGATATGGCCCCTAAAGAAATCGAGCCTAATCCCCTAAAAACATTCATCAATGTTTCCAGCGGACGCCTTGAGAGAGATGACAAGATTATAATCTGCGAAGATGATATCTTTAAAGTTTTTTCCCAAGAAGAAATAAAAAAAGGCGCCAATCGTTTTCCTCGCGAAAAATTCGTCCAATTCATAAAAACCGCTTTAACCAACAAGCTGGATGCCGTAGGCGTAATTGTTGTTGATATTTTTGAGAAAAAAGAGGAGAAAAAGATTATTCAAGAATCTCATTCGGAAGTTTACAATGTCTTCAGCAAAAAAGTTTTTGAAGAGAAGAAACCAGCCCCCCCAGAACTGAGCGAAATACTCAAGCAGGAAGAAAACAAAGGGTATACCGACGAGAAAACAGGGCACATCTACATACAAGAGGGGAAGGAGGAAATGAAAAAAGAAAGCAATTTTAATCTTTTCTGGCTTTCATTTAAAGAAAAACTTGGCGATGCGTTTTATTGGGTTAAAAATAAAACGAAAAAAAGAATATCCCTTGCCGGAAGATATATTGCCAAAACAAGCCGCCATTTGATAGCAAATGCAAGATTAAGGCTTGAAGAAAAAAGAAAGATAAGATTGGAAAGGAAAGAAGAGGCTGAAAAATCAGCCGCCGCTTCTGCCGCCGCTAAAGCTTTAGCGGATGAAAAATCTTTAGAAGGCAAAGAGGAAAATAAAGTTATAATAGAAGAAAAAACAGCAATTCCCGCTTTCAACGAGCCATTCTTAGCCAGGCTAGCGAAGAGAAAGGCGGAACTTGAGAAACAGGAAATAGAGGAGAAAAAACAAGACAAAAAAGGCATCTTTGAGCTTTTCAAAAAAATTGCTCCTAGCTTCGAAAAAATAAAAGAGCTTTTTGCATCTTTCAACAAAAAACAAAAACTTTTCGCTGCCGGAATAATTCTGTTGATTTTTATTGTCCCATTTTTTTTCCTAAAAATCCAAACAATGATGAAGGCAAAACCAATCGTCCAGGAAGAACCTGCCCGCATTACTGACACGAAAGAAATATTTTCCCAAGAAAAAAATATAGTGTTCCTGAATGCTCCTGAGACAGTATTCGACATTCAGAATCCAAAAAGCGTGATGCTCTTAAATGATAAGCTAATCGCCGCAAGCGATGAAGGAATTATAACTAAAGATGCAGACGGAACGGTAAAAACGCTTCCTTGGACTCAAACTTACGGAAATATTAAGAATGCCTCGCCGATGAAAGATTTGAATCTGGCTCTTATCTACACTGACCAGAATAAAGTTATCTCCTTCCTATCTGCCACTTCCCAACTTAAAGAAAATTCCATCAATATTCCCAGCGGATCCAACATAGCAGGCGAGAGTTCCTATCTCACCTATCTATACCTTCTTGATTCAGCTAACAATCAAATCTATCGTTATCCGCGTTCAGAAGGAGGTTTTGGTGAAAAAACCAATTGGCTCAAAGACAATCTTGACCTTTCCGATGCCTCAGGACTGGCTATCGACGAGAATGTTTATTTAATAGCTAACGGCTCGGTAATAAAATTATTTAAAGGCCAGAAACAAGAGCTGAATCTGGAACCGACAATAAATCCTTACGTTCCCGGAAGCATATTTACCGACAGTGATACGCAAAATTTGTATGTTCTGGATAAAGAAAACGGAAGAATCATAAAATATGGAAAAGACGGAGCGTTAATTGAGCAATATTTCAGCGAAGCTATTAAAAACACTCTCGATTTCACTGTGGATGAAAAAAATAACAAAGCATATTTGATTGATTCCCAATCATTGAATTCATTTAATCTTCAATAAAAAAAATCGAGGCTCGGCCTCGATAAAAAATCCGAACTCGATAAAAAATCGTTATTGAGCAGGCTCTGCTATTTTTGACCGATCCATAATTTCCCTGTTGACAATACTGGCGTCTCTTCCATATTTAAGCCTGGACAATTCTTTTAAATAATTGGCCGTTTCCTGATCTCCGCGAGTCGGCGGATAGGTTTTCATATTGAAAGGCTTGGAAAGTTCATTATTAACGAGAAGCTTGGCAAAACAATTTCGATTGTCAACGTTTACCAAATCACTAGCCGTGAAAATAGGAGAAAACTGTTTCTCCAAAAACTCCGCATCTTCGGCTCCGATTCTAAAAGCGACGATTGAACCGACATTGCCAAAAACCGCTTTGGATATTTCTTCTTTGAGCTGAGCGATAAACTGATGGGCTAGTATCAAAGCCAGTTTGTATTTTCTGGCCTCTGACAGAATTTGCGCAATTGAATCAGTAGTAACGTTTTGAAATTCATCCATATAGAGATAAAAATCTTTTCTTTGGTCTTCCGGAGTATCGACTCGAGAAAGCGCCGCCATCAAAATCTTTCCGACAATTACCATTCCCAAAAGTTTAGCGTTAATTTCGCCTATTTTGCCCTTGGAAAGATTCACTAGCAATATTTTTCCGCTATCCATAATTTCCCGAAGATTGATGGTGCTTTTTTGCTGAGCAATAATCGGCCGCATCATATCATTGGAAATAAAGGTAGTAAGTTTGGAAGTAATGTAAGGAACCATATTGGCCAGCGCCGCTTCCCCGCCGGCTTTCTCCGCTTCCTTAGTCCAAAAATCAACTACAATCGGATTTTTGCACCTTGAAATTTTCATTCTGCGGAAATCTTCATCTGACAAAACTTTGGAAATTTCCATAAGAGTCGAGCCGGAATCCGGATCATCCATAATGAGAAGCATCGCATTTCGCATATATTGCTCGAACATCGGCCCTCCGGTTGATTTGAGATCGTATAGCTGATCGAATATTCCGATCATTTCATTGATAACAAAAGTTTTTTGTTCGGGATGAGCTGAATCATACTCGAGCATATTCAGCCCAAATGGCCTTTCGACATCTGAAGGATCAAAAAGAATCACGTCTTCCGCTCTTTCTTTGGGAATTACGGTAAGAATGTCTTCGATTGCATCTCCGTGCGGATCAATGAAACAAAAACCCCTTCCACTCTTGGCATCTTGCTTGGCCATCTCCTGCAGAAATACGGATTTTCCCACGCCGGTTTGCCCAATTGTATAGATATGCCTTCTCCTGTCATTATCAGTAAGCCTGATTTTTGTTTCAAGGCCTCGATAATCATTGTAGCCAAGAAGGATGCCCCCCTCTTTCGGAAGATTGGAAGGAGGAGCGGCCACTCCGGATTTCAGCCATTTTATTTTCGGGGTTTCTGTTGTTGATATGGGAAGATGAAAAATACTGGCAATTTCTTCCGTGCTTAGGATAACCGCGTGTTCTTCGTCAAAATTTCTGAAAATATAATCAAAAGCGATTTTCTTTCCCTTGACTCTTTTTTGCACTTGAAAATAGTTGGTATCTGAATTTTCAAACTGAGAAAAAGCGTTTTCCAGATGAGCCAAAATCTCATCCGCTCTAGCCTGATTATCAGCCGAAGCAACTAAGCGCAAATTAACCCTGAACCCGGTCAGGCTTGATTTTTTTTCTATTGATTTTATGAGATCCTGTTCTTCCGGAGTCAGTTGAACTGAATCTTTTTCCTTTCCGAGAGAATTTTCTTTTTTGGAAGACGCCGCCCAAACAATATCAGTAACTCCCTTGCTAAGTCCTTTCCCCATTTGGCTAGCAACGGATTTTGAAAAAACATCGTTAAGCCTTTTTCCTTGCTGCATTTCATGCGCAATCCTTCTTCCATGGCCCTTCCACTCAAATCCTGCCGGCGTAAGAACGAGCTGGATGGCCGCTCCTTCTTTTTCCTCATTCAATTTGCTCAATGAATTCGAAATTTCATTCAGCGGATCAACTTCCATCATTTGATATGTCCGGAGAGGAAGAACGAATTTGTTTTTAAGTTTGAGTGTTGCCGCGGCCGTAAAATTTCCCGGATAAAAAATGGTATAATCCTGAACTTTTTCCAGTGATGCGTTAGGGAAAAAACTGAGAACTTGTTTTTCGATACTTTCCCTAAACTTCTTTGGAATCGATATGTAGAAGAAAATTTCTTCGTTTCCCGCCGGATTGGCAATTTCCAAGGAAATATGGGGAAATCCGTAAAAAATTCTTTTGAACATCCCGACATTTTTCTTTATGTTAGAAAGGGTTACCAAAAGCTGTTCCATCGCCCCTATTTCACCTTTCCAAGCATCTTTTTCGACTGTCCTCTCTTCATCTTTTTTGTATATTTTGGAAACCTTTATCACTTCCAAATCCATATTGACTGATCGGCTGATCTGAGCCCTGAAACCAAAAAAACTGCGCAACATAACATACGCTCCGCTAAAAAAACAAACGACTCCGAAAAATAAAGCCAGTGGAAATAAAATTGTATTCAAATCAAAAGACATCTAATTTTCAAAAATCAATAACCAATTTTCATTGAATTTACAATTTGTTAATTTTCAAAATTTGGTCATTGAAAATTGATTGTAAATTGAAAATTGAAAATTGAAAATTATCTCATATCTCTTCAATTAATCCTTTTTTGAGCAAAGCGTCATGAAGCTCGTCGGCCAATAATTTGTCATGAAAGGTATCCAGGACATAGTCATCTTCCAAGTGCCGGGCGACTTTTACCGCGTGCAAAACTCCTTTG
>JBBABD010000014.1 GCA_041657845.1 Parcubacteria group bacterium | reverse complement strand
GTGAAATTAACAATAGACCGAGAAAAAGATTAAACTATCTAACTCCTTATGAAGTTTTTTATGAAAAAAAATGAAAAAATGCTAAGATCTAAAAAAGAGGATGTTGCACTTCAGAATAGAATTCTGGCCCGCTCATTTCGGGCGGTTTTTTGTTAATTTGACAAAGAAATATTTAGTGTGGTAAGATTGTACCACAAGTGTAAGTATTAAAAATAAACTCTATGAAAACAGGTGAAAATTTAAAAAAGTTCGGAGAGTTTTTGTATAATCTCCGAATTAAAAAAGAATACACACTCCGTGAAATGTGTCGGAAAGTAAAGTATGATCCCAGTAATTGGAGCAAAATTGAAAGAGGAAAAATATCTCCTCCATCAGACAGGAAAATGCTGGAAACATGGGCAAAAACACTAGGACTAAAAAAGGACAGCAAGGAATTCGATGATTTTATCTGCTATGCCAATGTTGCTCAGGGGATAATTCCATTCAATATTTTGGAGGAAAAGGAACTGGTGGCGGCTCTTCCTGCGTTTTTTCGAACAATTAAGAATAAAAAGCCGACCAAAGAAGAAATAGACAATATGATTAACTTAATAAAGAATGCCTAGATGAAATATAAAAACACAAATGTTCCTTTTGTGGGGAATTCTCTGATTAAGAGCAAAGCGGATGGTTTTAGATTAAAATTTTGGGGAAACAAAATTCCGGTTGAAATAGAGGAAATCGTAGAAATAAAATTGAAGATAAAAATAATTCCAATACCAAATTTGATGTCGCAGTGCGGAGTCGATGCTCAGATAACTTCTGATTTTACTTCGATTTATGTTGATTTGAAGAATTATGAGAATGATACTAACAGGTTCAGGTTTTCTCTTGCGCATGAACTGGGACACTATGTTTTGCATAAAAACTTTTATGATGACCTGAATATTGCAAGCTTATCCGACGTCTTTAATTTTATAAACGAAATTGACACGAAAGAATACTCCAATCTGGAAACGCAGGCTAACAAATTCGGAAATTATTTTTTGCTTCCCAGAGAAGAACTATCTAAAGCCAGAGAAATTATAATAAAAGAAGTCAGCAAAAAATATGAAGTGAAGGATATTGACGAAAAAACATTAAATTCTTATCTGTCCGGCTACATGTCTCCGCAGTTTATGGTTTCTTCTAATGCGGTCGAGATAGCGCTAAATGATCTGAATAATTTTAAGAAATAGTTGCGTATAAAAAAATCATTCCGATTAATTGGAATGATTTTTTAAATACTAAAGGATAATGAAACTACAACCTATTTCAACACCGGTAGCAAACTTTCCCCGCTCATTTCGGGCGGTTTTTGGACGCCCATAATATCCAAAACCGTGGGAGCAATATCGCTGAGGAGTCCTCCGATTTCACTTTCATCCTGTTTCATTTCTTCGGGAGTTTTGTTTCTGTGATTTTCCGGAGTTATATACCAGGCAGGAACCGGATTGGTTGAATGCTCGGTGTCTATTTGCCCGGTACTGGGATTTTTAAGCTCCTCAATGTTTCCATGATCAGCTGTGATGAGAAGGCATCCTCCGACTTTCAATATCGCAGGAATGATAAGCGATAAGGATTTATCGAGCGATTTTACCGCTTCAACGCAGGCTTTTTCATTTCCCGTATGCCCTACCATATCCGCATTAGCATAATTGACTAAAATGAAATCGTATTTTTTCTCTTCCACGGACTCTAATATTTTCTCAGTGATTTTTGGAGCGCTCATTTCCGGAGATTCATCGAATTTTGAAACCGAAGGAGACGGAATAAGTATCCGGTCTTCATCCGGCCAGGAGTCTTCTTTCCCGCCATTGAAAAAATAAGTTACATGGGCGTATTTTTCTGTTTCTGAAATACGAAGTTGTTTCTTTTTGTCCTTGCTTAAAATTTCTCCAAGTCCATTCGTTAGTTTTTCTTTAGGGAAAACGATCTCTGCAGGAAGATCTTTCTCGTATTCGATCATAGTAACGAATTCAATTTTAAGCCGTTTTTTTCTGGGAAATTTATCAAAACTCGGAACCACAAAAGCAGCGGTTAGTTCTCTGGCCCTGTCCTCTCTAAAGTTAAAAAATATAACGGAATCATTGTCTTTGATTAAAGCGACCGGTTTTTCATTTTCATTAACAACCCCCGGTTCTATGTATTCATCAGTAATTCCCTTCACATACGAATCCTGAAGATATTTTATGGGGTTTTGGATTTGTTCTCCTTTGCCTTCAGTAAGCATGGAGTATGCTTTTTCAACCCGATCCCAATTATTATTTCTGTCCATAGACCAATTTCTTCCGCATACTGTCGCGATTCTTCCTACCCCGATTGCCGTTGTTTTTTCTTCGATTGCTTGGATAGTTTTTATTCCAGAGGTAGGAGCAGAATCTCTTCCGTCAGTAAAAGCATGAATGAAAACATTTTTGAGGCCTTGCTCTTTAGACATCTCCAGAAGAGCAAAGAGATGATCCATATACGAGTGGACAGATCCGGTTCCTGTGAGCCCCATAAGATGAAGGTCCCCTTTGTTTGCAAGAGTTTTTTTGAATATATCAATAAGGACTTCATTTTTAAAGAAGCTCCCATCCTGAATGGACAAAGAAATCCTAGGAAGGTTTTGATAGATTATTTTCCCTGCTCCCAATGTAATATGTCCAACTTCGCTATTTCCGCATTCTCCCCAAGGAAGACCGACTGAAATTCCAGACGCCTGGAGTGTCGTCATAGGATAAAAATTGTTTAATTTTTCGAAAGTAGGGAGGAGTGTTGTTTTAAGAATATTCCCCTGAGTATTATTACTAATTCCCCAACCATCAAGAATGACTAAAACTGTCGGTTTATACATAATTTTAGAACTATGAATTTAAAATGCTCCTTCTTTTTCTAGTTTACCATTTGTCATACCTTTTGACAAAAGAGATATTATGTAATATCATTCTCTTGAAATAACAATTAAGTTAATTTGATAGGTAAGTCAGTTAATTTTGCTTAAATTAGAATGAAAAAATCAACAAAATAACTAATGAAAATACACTTTTTATGACTTATCAATTAGGTAAAAGAAATTTATATGGAAATAAGCTTGACGATTCTAATTGTCGGTTTTTTGATGCTTTCAGTCGGATGCGTTTTGGGCTATATCGCAAGGCAAACAATTGCTAAAAAACAACTTTCTACTGCTGAAGGAAAAGTAGAGAAAATGCTAGAAGAAGCCGAAAAAAAGGCTCAAGAAACAACGTTAGAAGCCAAAAATAAAGCGCTTGAAATTTTAGAAGAAGCCAAAAAAAAAGAGAGAGACAGGGAAAATCAAATAATGCGGCTCGAACAACGATTAGAGAAAAGGGAAGAAACTGTCGATCAGAGGCTGGATGAACTTGAAAGAGGGAAAAAACTTCTTGAACGGAAAGCTGAGGAAGTTAGAGCGATACGTAAAGAAGTCGAAGAATCAAGAAAAAAAGAATTAGAAAGACTGGAAAAAATAGCGGGGTTATCCAAGGAGCAAGCAAAGCAGGTGTTGTTGCAACTCACCGAAGAAGAAAACAGGGGCCTCATTTCAGAAAGAATAGCTAAAATAGAAAAAGAGGGCAAGGAAGAGCTGGAAAAAAAGGCGAAATCAATAATGACCCAGGCTATTCAAAAATATGCCGGTTCCCATGCTGCTGAAATTTCAACGACTACAATATCTTTGCCGTCTGATGAAATAAAAGGAAGAATTATCGGCAGGGAAGGAAGAAACATAAAAACTCTAGAAAAGCTTACCGGAGTGGAAATAATTGTAGATGATACTCCTGAAGCGGTAGTTATTTCTGGGTTTGATCCAATTCGAAGAGAAACTGCGAGAATTGCACTTCAAAAATTGATGGAAGACGGCAGAATTCATCCTACTAAAATCGAGGAAGCGGTGGAATTTGCCAAGAAAGAAATTGACAATAAAATTAAAGAAGCCGGAGAAACGGCAGCTTATGACACGGGAATTGTGGGACTGGAACCAAGATTAATTTATATTTTAGGAAGGTTAAGATACAGAACGAGCTATGGACAAAATGTTCTTATTCATTCGTTAGAAGTGGCTCATCTTTCAGGAGCGTTAGCGGCAGAATTAGGAGCGGATGTGGCAATAGCCAAAAAAGCCGGACTTCTCCATGATATCGGAAAAGCTATCGATCATGAAGTCCAGGGAACTCATATTGAAATCGGCGTCAAAATATTAGAGAAATTCAAAATTTCAAAAGAAGTTATTGATGCCGTAAAATCTCATCATGAAGATTATCCATTTGCCAGCCAGGAAGCGTATATCGTGGCAGCGGCGGATGCAATCTCCGCTAGCCGTCCCGGAGCCAGAAAAGATACTTTGGAAAATTATCTCAAGAGACTGGAAGAATTGGAAGCGGTTGCTAATTCATTTCCGGAAGTTGAAAAAACATATGCGATTCAAGCAGGCAGGGAAATCAGAGTTTTCGTGAAGCCTGATAAGCTGGATGATTTGGGTTCAATGAAACTAGCAAGACAAATTGCCGACAAGATCGAACAAGAGCTCAAATATCCCGGAGAAATAAAAGTCAATGTTCTTCGCGAAACCAGATCGATTGAGTTTGCGCGTTAGTTGAATTATTTTATTAGCTTTAAAAACTAGAAAAGGAGGTGTTAATATGGCAAACAATGTTAATAAGGATGCCTTGGTGGATGCGATATCGACCAAAACAGATCTTTCCAAAAAAGACGTGGAGATAGTAATTGATACAATGGTAGATTCCATTACTGAGCAATTGAGGCAGGGGAATAAAGTGACGCTTACCGGTTTTGGAGCATTTAGAGTCTCGAAACGGGCAACCAGAGAAGGAATTAATCCTCAAACAAAAGCAAAAATCCAAATTCCAGCGATGACTCTTCCGAAATTTACTGCAGGGAAAGCTTTGAAGGAAGCGATTAGATAGAATATTAGATATTTTCGTTTTCTCCTCCAGCTGGCGGATTCGGCAGGACAAAGCAAAAACAAAAGATAGGAACAAAATCCCGTTTAGTCGGGATTTTGTTGTGGATAAGAGGGGTTGACAGGTTTTTGCTCTAGTGCTAAACTTTTGAAGTAAAAAAGAAATTACTTCTTGTAATTTTTTAGCATCCGTGTATAATATAGAGATACTTGTCAAGTCCTTTCGCGAAAGCGAGATGGGCAGGGGGCATCAAATGATCCATTTTTCTATTAATTAAATACATTTTCTAATAACCTCAATTTAGAATTTCCAGTTTTCCAAGAAAATCAGCGAAAAAAGGAAATTATAAATGAGGAGTGTTTTTATGCTTAAAAGTCCCAAAACTCTCACGGTGAGAGATAATTTTAGTCCTTCATCTTCTCTCTCCAAGAGAAAGTTTTTCAAGAAAAACCTGGTCGTTTCAATGCCGAATCTCATTGAAGCTCAAACAACTTCCTATCAATGGTTTTGGGACAAAGGGCTCAAGGAACTTCTATCAGAAATAAATCCAATCAAAGATTTTACCGGAAAAGATCTGGAATTAAATTTAGCTGATTATTATCTCGACGAACCTAAATACGATGAAACTAACGCCAAGAATAAAAATATTTCCTATGAAGCTCCGCTTCGAATCAGAGCCAAGCTTATTATCAAAAAAACCGGAGAAGTAAAAGAGCAAGAAATTTACCTGGGAGATTTCCCGATTATGACTGACCGGGGAACTTTTATTATCAATGGAGTTGAAAGAGTGGTAGTCGGACAGCTTATCAGAAGCCCTGGTGTGTTTTTTACTATGGAATATCAAAAAGGAAAGAAACTTTTTGGAGCCAAAATTATTCCTAATCGCGGAGCCTGGCTTGAAATTGATACTGATCTGGAAGGACTAATTTCAGTTAAAATTGACAGAAAAAGAAAAGTTCCGATAACAGCGCTTCTTCGGGCTTTTGGCTACGGAAGCGATGAAGCGATTTTCAAGGGATTTGCTGATGTTGATAATGGAGAAATTAAATATATTGAAACTACCTTGAAGAAAGATCCTTCCAAAAATCAGAGCGAAGGATACAAAGAAGTTTACAAAAGAATCCGTCCGGGAGATTTAGCCACAGCCGAAAATGCCAAACAGGTTATCGATTCGATGTTTTTTAATTTTGAAAGATATGATTTTGGAAATGTAGGCAGATACAGGCTAAACCAGCGTTTGAATATTGATATCGCCGACAATGAAGAGAATAGAATTTTGAGAGTGGAAGACCTGGTTCTTATTATGAAAGAAATTATCAAGCTAAATAACGATCCAATGGCAGAGCAGGACGATATTGATCATCTTGGAAATAGAAGAATTAGAGGCGTGGGAGAGCTTATTCAAAACAAACTGAGGCTCGGATTTAACAGAATGAATAGAAATATCAAAGACAGAATGAGTACTTGCGATCTGCTGACTGTTATTCCGGGACAACTCATCAATTCCCGTCCGGTGGCGGCTGCAATAAAAGAATTTTTTTCCAGTTCTCAGCTGTCCCAGTTTATGGATCAGGTTAATCCGCTGGCGGAACTTGAACATAAGAGAAGATTTTCCGCAATGGGACCGGGAGGATTGACCAGAGAAAGAGCCGGATTTGAAGTCCGCGATGTGCATACTTCCCATTATGGAAGAATCTGTCCGGTAGAAACTCCAGAGGGTCCGAATATCGGCTTGGTGGGACATATGGCAAGCTATTCCAGAATTAATGGGTATGGATTTTTAGAAACCCCTTATCTTAAAATTCTTCAAGAAGTAGAAAATAAAAAAGAAGCAATACTCGGAAGAATTCTGAATGAAAGCATCGCCGGAGGAAAGAAAGGAGAAAAAATTGATGAAGATTTAGCGAATAAAATAATTAAAGAAAAAAGCAAGAAAATAAAAGTAAAACCTTTTATAAATTTTGAAGTGGAATATCTTAATGCCACGACAGAAGACAGGCACATTATTGCTCACGCAGGAATTAAGACTGACGAGAAGCGCAATTTTCTTGAAGATTTCGTGGAAGCAAGAGTAAAAGGCCATCCGGAAATGATTGAATCTGAGAAAGTTGATTATATCGATGTTTCTCCAAAACAATGCGTTTCCGTGGCAACCTCTCTTATTCCATTTTTGGAACATGACGATGCGAACCGCGCCCTTATGGGTTCAAATATGCAAAGGCAGGCGGTGCCTTGCATTATTCCGCAATCTCCAATTGTGGGAACGGGAATCGAAGACAAGGCTGCTTCCGATTCGGGGCAAGTCGCGCTGGCTTATGAAGAAGGAGAAGTTGTTGAAGTTGACGCTAAACATATTATTGTAAAAGAAAAGGCTCCGGTTGGCGCCAAAAAAGATTATATTAAAAGAGAATACAGACTGCTTAATTTCGCCCGCTCCAATGCTTTTACCAGTATGAGCCAAGTGCCTAGAGTAGAAAAAGGGCAGATAGTTAAGAAGGGAGAACTTTTGGCTGATGGAGCTGCAACTGATCATGGAGAATTAGCCCTAGGGCAAAATGTTTTAGTAACATTTATTCCTTGGGAAGGCTACAACTTTGAAGATGCCATTATTCTTTCAGAAAGATTGCTCCAGAAAGATTGTTATAGCTCAATTCATCTTGAAGATTTTTCAATTGATGTTCGCGATACAAAACTTGGTCCGGAAGTTATAACCAGAGACATTCCTAATATCGGAGAAGAGAGGCTTAAGAATTTGGATGAAACGGGAATAATCCATATTGGCGCGGAAGTTTCTTCAGGCGATATTTTAGTCGGAAAAATTACTCCGAAAGGAGAAGGAGATTTAACTCCGGAAGAAAGATTGCTCAGAGCAATTTTTGGAGAAAAATCAAGGGAGGTTAAGGATTCTTCTCTCTATCTTCCTCATGGAGAACACGGAAAAGTAGTTGATATTAAAATTCTTTCTCGCGAACAAGGCGACAAGCTTCCAACCGGTGTTATCAAACAAATCCAGGTTTCAATAGCTCAGCTTCGAAAAGTTTCTGTTGGAGACAAACTGGCCGGACGGCATGGAAACAAGGGAGTTATTTCAAGAATTGCTCCGGTAGAAGATATGCCGTATCTTCCTGACGGAACTCCGGTTGATGTGATTCTTAATCCATTGGGAGTGGTAAGCCGTATGAATATCGGACAGATTTTGGAAACTCATCTTGGATGGGCGGCGATGACATTGGGATACAAAGTGGCTACTCCGGTTTTGGATGGTGTTAGTGAAAAGATTATTAAAGAAGAGCTTGTTAAGGCCGGACTTCCCGAAGATGGAAAGATTAAGCTCATTAATGGAAAAACCGGAGAATATTTCGATAATAAATCCACTGTTGGAGTGATGTATATAATGAAGCTTAACCATTTGGTTGAAGACAAAATTCATATGCGTTCTATTGGTCCTTATTCCTTGATTACGCAGCAACCTCTCGGAGGAAAAGCTCAGTTTGGAGGACAGAGGTTTGGAGAAATGGAAGTCTGGGCCTTGGAAGGATATGGAGCGGCTTATACTTTGCAGGAAATGCTGACAATCAAATCAGACGATGTGCTTGGAAGGTCAAAAGCATATGAATCGATCATAAAAGGAGAAAAAATTAAAAGTCCGAATATCCCAGCATCTTTCCATGTTCTTATTAATGAACTCAAGGGTTTATGCCTTGATGTTGAATTAATGGGACTTAGTGAAAGCAATAAAGATGTCGAAAATAACAATTTTGACAAACGCAGGTAATTTGTAACCGGCAATCAATAAAAGTAATCTTTCTTTTATTGGTTGCGCTTTCAATAAAAATGGAAAATATTACCAAAGTCAGCGATTTTCATAGCGTGAAACTTCGAATGGCTAGTCCGGATGATATTCTAAATTGGTCGCATGGGGAAGTTACTAAGCCGGAGACCATTAACTACAGAACTCAGCGTTACGAAAAAGACGGACTTTTTTGTGAAAAGATTTTCGGTCCCTCAAAAGACTGGGAGTGTTATTGCGGAAAATATAAGCGGATTCGTTATAAAGGAATCGTTTGCGATAAATGCGGTGTTGAAGTTACCAGATCGATTGTTCGAAGAGAACGAATGGGGCATATTAAATTAGCTGTTCCTGTTTCGCACATTTGGTTTCTTCGCGGAGTGCCTTCCAGAATAAGTTTGGCGCTGGGAATTTCTCTTCAGGATGTGGAAAAAGTTATTTATTTTTCAGCCTACATAATTACCGAAGTCGATGAAAAAGAAAAAAAGATTGCAATAGACAAATTAGAGCAGGAATTCAAAACCAAACAAAAAGAAATAAAAAACAAAGGAGAGAAGATTGAAGAAGCGCTGGAAGAACTTACGGGAATTTATAGAAGCACTAAGGAAGAATTAAAAAATCTGAGGCCGCTTCGAATTCTTTCCGAAGTGGATTATTTCAATCTTTCTACTCGATTTGGCCAGGTTTTTATGGCAGGAATTGGAGCAGAAGCAATCAGAAAGGCTTTGGAAAAAACCAATATTGATGAAATGATTGAAAAGATAAAAGCCGAAATTAATTCAGATCAGGTTTCGGATAGGAAGAAACTTCTTAACCGATTAAAGCTTTTTCAGGGATTCAAGAAATCAAATCTTCATTTAGAGTGGATGCTTCCGACTGCTATTCCGGTTATTCCGCCGGATCTTCGTCCGATGGTAGCGCTAGATGGCGGACGCTTTGCAACCTCCGATCTCAATGATTTGTATCGAAGAATTATTAACCGAAATAATCGTTTGAAAAAGCTTATTGATCTTGGAGCGCCTGAAGTAATTACCCGAAACGAAAAAAGAATGCTTCAAGAAGCAGTGGATGCCTTGTTTGACAATAGCGCTAGGCGCGGCCAGGTTTCAGTAGCGGCTTCCACAGGGCAAAAAAGAGCCCTCCGGTCGCTAGCTGATTCCCTGAAGGGCAAACAAGGAAGATTTAGGCAAAATCTTCTAGGTAAGCGCGTAGATTATTCAGGAAGAAGTGTGATTGTTGTTGGTCCGCAACTCAAACTTCACCAATGCGGCCTTCCAAAAAAGATGGCTCTTGAACTTTTCAAGCCTTTTATCATCAATAAATTAATCGAAAGAGAGTTCGCGCATAATGTTCGAACGGCTGGAAGAATTGTTGATGCTGAAGCGGAAGAAGCCTATGAAATTCTGGATGAAATAATCGAACATCACTATGTGCTTCTCAATCGCGCACCAACCCTCCATCGTCTTTCTATCCAGGCTTTTCAGCCGATTCTTATTGAAGGAAAAGCTATCCAAGTGCATCCAATGGTTTGCGCTGCGTTCAATGCCGACTTTGATGGAGACCAGATGGCAGTGCATGTTCCGCTTACCGATCAGGCAAGAGAGGAAAGCGCAAATATTATGCTATCGGCCAAGAATCTTTTGAAACCGGCTTCCGGAGAACCGATCACTACGCCGTCTCAAGATATTGTTTTGGGAATATATTATCTCACTCATATTCAAGAAGGAGCCAAGGGCGAAGGAAAAATATTTTCTTCTGTGGAAGAATCACTGCTGGCCTATCAGCTTGGAGTTGTCGGCATAGGAGCAAAAGTAAAACTTGAGTACGAAGGAAAAATAATTGAAACTTCGATGGGAAGAATTATCTTTAATGATTCTCTTCCGCAGCATTTAAGATTTGTTAACGAAGAAATGACAAAGAAAGAGTTGAAAACAATGCTTTCTAAAATATTGGAGACCGAAGGGCAGGAAAAAACCGCCGAATTTATTGATAAGATTAAGGATTTGGGATTTAAAACGGTTACTAAATCAGGAATCAGTTGGGGAATGGATGATCTTAAGGTTCCGGAAAATAAAGCGAAAATTCTTAAAGAAGCGGAAGTAAAAGTAACCACAATAAAACAGCAATATAACATCGGACTTCTTACAAACGAAGAAAGAAAAAACAGAACTATCGAAGTTTGGAATGAAGCTAAGGACAAAATTGCGGAAGAGGTCAAAAATTCTCTCGATAAAACCGGATCGGTATACGCTATGATTCATTCTAAAGCTAGGGGAAGCGAATCGGTTGTTGTTCAGATGACCGGTATGAAAGGTTTGGTGGCAGGACCAACCGGAGAAACCATCGAACTTCCGGTTCGAAGTTCATTTAAGGAAGGTTTTGATGTTTTGGAATATTTCATTTCTACCCATGGAGCCAGAAAGGGTATGGCAGATACCGCTCTTCGAACGGCTGTTGCCGGTTATTTGACCAGAAGATTGGTAGATGTGGCTCAAGACGTGATTGTTCAAGAAGAAGACTGTAAAGATAAAGAAGGGGCCTATTTGTACAGAGAAGATTCCGATAGAATTGGCCAGAGTTTTGGGAACAGAGTTGAAGGAAGAGTGCTTCTTGAAGATGTTGTTGATCCGAAAAATAAAAAAGTAATTGCTCCTAAGGATGAGATGGTTACTCGCCAGCAAGCTAAAGAAATTGAAAAAGCGGGAGTAGCGAAAGTTAAGATTAGAAGCATAGTTACTTGCAAAACCAAACGAGGAATTTGCAAAAAATGTTACGGAAAAGATTTGGGAAGGGACAGCTTGGTGGAACTTGGGCAAACTGTGGGAATTGTCGCGGCTCAAGCTATCGGCGAACCGGGAACGCAGCTTACTATGAGAACCTTCCATATTGGAGGTGTGGCCGGAACAGATATCACCCAAGGTCTTCCTCGGGTTGAAGAAATTTTTGAAAATCGTCCTCCAAAAGGGGAAGCGGTAATTTCCGAGGTGGATGGAAAGGTTATTGAAATTGAAAATACCAACAAGAAAATTTCAACGATCAAAATTGAAACTCAGGGCAAGAAGAAGGACATAAAAGAATATCAAGTTCCTTCTGATGCGGCTCTCAAGATTGAAAATGGACAGCTTGTCGGAAAAGGAACAATATTGAATGAGGGGCATATTGATCTTAAAAAACTTTATTCTACGCTGGGAAGGGAAGCTTTGCAAAGATATGTTGTCAGCGAGATTCAAGACATCTATGCATCTCAAGGTGAAGGAATTAATGACAAACACATTGAAGTCATTATAAAACAAATGCTAAGCCGAGTTAAAGTCTTGGAACCGGGAGATACCGATCTTCTTCCGGGAGATATTATTGAAAAAGATGTTTTTGAAGAAGCTAATGATGAGGCGAAAAAGAAAGGCACTGGGATAGCCAAGGGAGAAGAAATGGTTACCGGAATTTCTCGAGTGGCGCTTTCCACCGAATCATTCTTGTCAGCCGCTTCGTTTATGGAAACTACCCGAGTCTTGATTAATGCCGCTGTTACCGGAAAGGAAGACAAACTTCGAGGTCCTAAGGAAAATGTTATTATTGGAAGGCTTATTCCGGCTGGAACAGGATTCAGGAAAAAAATAACCGTATCTTAAAGTTGCCGTTTCTTTTTTAAAAAGCTAAGCTTGATTTTTGTTCTAAGCTTAGCTTGAACGGGCTGTCGTATACCGGTAGTACGTCTGCTTTGGGAGCAGATTGACTGGGTTCAATTCCCAGCAGCCCGAATAGAAGAAAAACAGGGATTATTTCTCCCTGTTTTTTGCTTTATTTAAGCTAATATTTGGCATTTGCGTTTGACACAATCTTTAAAATATGATAAAATAGACAGTTACCTGAAAAGGTAGTAGAAAGGGACTCAAAGGGAGCCCTTTCGGGCTCCTTAAAAATTGAATAACTCGATGGAGGTGTAGTATGTTTAATTGGCTGAGGGCAGAAAAATTGCAATGGGCTTTGACACTTGGGAACACAATGAAGGATGTGATTGATTTTCTCGGTAAGACTCATGCGAGTCTTCCGGAAGAAATCAAGAATAAAGTTCCAAGATTATTCGGCATTGGGTTTAATGATGAACAAATTGTCAATGGGATAATTCGCAGCTTGAAAAAGAAGGATGCCAATAATGAGGAAACAAAAGAGTTTGACCTGGAAAAGCAAGGAGCGATATTTTATTTTCTCGATAATAGATGCAAGGGCTATGAACGCAACCGTTTCATAAACGTAGTTGCAGGCATGGAAGTTGTCGAAGCAAAACCAGGGGAAGAGGAAAGAAAATGGCATCCGACATCCGGCCAAATGATCTTCGAAAAGATCAAAAAACCAGTTCCAGGTTCTGATCGAAGAAGGGAATTTCTGGATGCCTTTGGTACAGCTCTCCTGAAGTATGATGATTTAGACAAAGCCTATAATGAGTGTGTCGGTGGGCGGATGATAATTCCTGATCCGATGCATCAGAAAATTCTTCGGAGTTTTTCTGAAGGAACCGGATGGTTTAAGAACTCCGTTCTCAAACCGCTGAAGGTCTCAGATCTTAGTGGTTTAGAAGAAGCCTTTTCCGAAAACTCAAGCTACTGGGTTGAGAAAGGTGCCTCGGAGAAGGCTAAATATGAGGCAAAAGTAGCTGCCCGAAAAGCAAAAAAACAAAGAAAATAAGGGGTGAAGTATGATGATAACAGCTATAGTATTAATTGCAGTAGCATTTTATTTTTTTTCAGCCAGTTTTAGGGGTTTCCTGGAATCGATTTTCTACGGAATGGCGAATTTCTGGGAAGACCACAGGGCATTGTTTATTTGGACAGTTGTAGCCCTGTGGTTTGTGCATACGATAGCATTGCTGGCTACCGGCTGGTATGCTAACTCTACAACAAGTGCGATCATTTTTATGATTCTGTTTCCGATCTGGATATTACTTTCAGTCGGAAGGGGATTAAGAAGAATACGCGCTGTGGTTCCAGGAACAGGTACGGTACTTGTTTCTCGCAGTTCAAGCGGATTTCTGAGATGTCTCATCTCGATAATCCTAATCATCGCAGTTTTTAACATCTGTCTGGGACTTTTTTCTCAAGATAACAAGGAAAGTCTGGACAGGTTTAGGTGGAACGGATGGAAGTCTATTTTTTCCTGGATGGACGATGTGTCTACTTGGAGAGAAGGAAAAACCGGAGAAATGGGAATGGTCAATTCGGATAACGTTTTCGGTTATTCCAAAGATGGCCTAAGCTTCTATCACATTCCAAAAGGAAGACACGTTCGTCTTGTCACTGAATACAAAGGAGGTAAGGTGAGTAAGGCTTCAGAGGGAATGATTTGGGTGATGGTTGAAAATAAAAACGGTGATTTTGTGAGAGGAGATCTTTATTTGGTTCCTCGTCGCAAAATTATTTGGGGTTTTCAAGAAGATAACACGACAAAAACTGGAACTCAGATTGAAAAGTCTGAGTCAGGAGCGAATCAAGAAACCTTGCCTAACGAAAAGGGCAAGTCGAGGAGTGTCCAGACTGGCAAAGACTCCTGGGCGGTTCGGTATCGTCTAGGAGACGATTGGTTTGGTCCGGTCGTTCCTAGAGGGAAGTATGTCCTTACGGTGGTTAAGGACAAAGTTCTCGAAGGAATGATCGGAGAGAGAAGAATAGAAGTTAATAAAGGAAGACAAGAAGTTGATGTCTTCGAGAACTTCTCTCCGATAAGGTTCCGTGCCCCTGAAGGAGGAGGGGAAACGGTATTAGTAAAAATAAGTCGTATTGGTAATCCCGATGCGACTTAAAAGAAAAGCGCGGTGTGTTTGGTAAAACGAACCCCGCGCTTTTAATTTTGGCAAATCTAAGATTTGCTTCGGCGACCGAAGGCGGTGGGAGAGGGATTTGAACCCCCGATACCCTTTCGGATATAGCAGTTTTCGAAACTGCCCCATTCAACCACTCTGGCATCCCACCATATTATGTATTATGAAGCATATATTATGAATTATGCAAGTTTTGATTTTACCATTTTTATTTTATGGTGTAAAATATATGTATAGCAAAAAAGAGTCATCTAAAATAAAAAACAAAAATATGGAAACAAAAAGCTTTTTGGATCCCGAAAATATTTTAAGTCAGATGGATATTTCTCCAGGAAGCATCGTGGCTGATTTCGGCTGCGGCAGCGGTTTTTTTTCTTTGGCTTTTGCCAAGGCGGTGGGAGGAGAAGGAAAAGTTTATTCATTGGACATTCTTCCTTCAGCCCTTGAATCAGTTGAAAGCAAGGCAAAAATTGAGGGAATTACCAATATTATCGCCCAAAGAGTCAATTTGGAAAAAGAAGGCGGGTCAAAACTTCAGGAAAATAGCAATGATTTTGTAATAATGAAAGATATGCTTTTTCAGAATAAAACAAAAGATATGATAATTAAAGAAGCCTGGAGGGTTTTGAAACCGGGAGGAAAACTGCTTATTGCCGAGTGGAATGACAAAGATTATTCTATCGGTCCGGACAGAGAAATAAGAATTTCCAAAAATGAACTTGAGGAATTAGTAAAAAAACAAGGATTTAAATTAGAGAAAGAATTGACAACTGGCGATTTTCATTACGGAGCTGTATTTATAAAATAGTTTTTAGCACAATATCTATGAAAATAAAAAAAATTGCTTTCAAGCAAGCCAAAACCATCGTTGCATTCGCTTTTGTCGCATCTCTGTTTGTTTTTTCCGGATGCGGCTTAAAAACAAGCAACCCGGCGTATAAGGTTGATTTAGAAATTTGGGGAGTTTTTGATAATAGCGAATCATTAGACAATATTTCCAATGAGTATAAAAAACTGAATCCCCATATTGGAGAAATAAAATACAGAAAATTCACCATTGATTCCTATAATAATGATTTGATAAACGCTCTTGCTTCAGGGCAAAGCCCGGACATTTTCTGGATTGGCAATACTTGGATCCCATCCTACAAGGATAAAATCGAGCCAGCTCCCGATTGGCTTATTAATGAGAATGAATACCGCAATAATTTTGTGGATGTGGCGGCTCAAGATTTTCTTTCGGATAAAAGAATATATGCTGTTCCTCTGTCTGTTGATTCATTGGCGCTTTATTATAACAAAGATATTTTTAATGCTGCGAGCATCACAACTCCTCCAAGAACTTGGGATGAGTTTAATAAAGACATCAAGAAGATAACAAGGATAGACCAATTTGATAACATAACTCAAGCAGGAGCGGCAATGGGTACTGCTTACAACATCAACAGGGCTACAGATATTCTCAGTTTGATTATGTTCCAAAATGGAGTTCAAATGACCAACAGTGCTAAAACGGAAGCAACTTTTGATAAGTTTACTAATAATGCTAGCGGACAAAGCGTGAGAGCTGGAGAAAGTGCGCTTGAATTCTATACCCAATTTTCCAAGAGAAACTCTTCTGTTTATACTTGGAATCCAAGAATGCATTATTCCGTGGATGCTTTCTATGAGGGAACAGCGGCAATGATGATAAATTATTCCTGGCAATACAGCGCCATAAAAAATAAAAATTCAAAGCTTAATTTTGCAATAGCGCAAGTCCCCCAGCTTTCCCTGAACAATCCTGTCAATTATGCAAATTATTGGGCTATGGCAGTGTCAAAAAATAAAGTTCTTTCTCAGAATCAAAAAAACAACCTTGCAAAAAATGGATTAACCGAAGGAAATTATAACCAGACTAGAATATTTGAAGCATGGCAATTTTTGAAGTATCTTACTTTCAAAAACAACGAAAGTGTCACATTGGTTAATAGTTTAAATGGAAATCAAGCCAGCTTTCCGACAAAATTCGATCCTGCGGACACTTATCTCAAAGATACAGTAAAGCCGGCGGCCAGAAGAGATCTTATTGAAAAACAGAAAAATGATGTAATTCTTGGGGCTTTTGCCTATGGAAATCTAATCGCTAAAAGCTGGTACCAGCGGGATTCATCGCAGACGGAAAATATATTGGCAGAAATGATTGATTCCGTAAATTTGGGGAAGCAAACTGTTTATGAAGCACTGAACATCGCGGCGAGCAGAGTCAGCGTATTAATGCGAAAATAGCATTTAAATTTTTTTAAACAACCTCCGATGATTAAAATTCTAAATTTTAAAATTCTAATTTTTTCTTTTATTTTTGTTTCAGTTTTGGCTGTTTTATTGTTTCCGGCTATTTCTTACGCCTCGCCGTTGGTTCCTTGCGGGAGAAGCGATCAAGGAGGAACAATGTGCACTTTATGCGATTTTATTGTTGGAATCAAAGGTCTTATTGATTACGGGTTTACGATAATGGTTTTTGTGGCGCTGGTAATGCTGGTTATTGCCGGAGTAGTCTATATTGTTTCGGCGGGGAATGAAGGGATGATGACGACAGCCAAGAGTTTGCTCAAAAGCGTGCTAATCGGATTTTCGATAATTCTCGGATCTTGGCTGATGATAAACACGGTAATGTGGGTGATGGGAACCAGAGGATCCGGCGATGAGGGCGGAGCTTTGGGCATCAAAGTGGAAAGCTGGAATAAATTTAAATGTAAATAGAAAATAATTTTTTGAATAAAATAATATGACAAAAACAAAATTATTAGTATTTTTTTTGGCAATATGCTTCGGAATATTTTTGAGCAGTCAGGTTACTTTGGCAGCCTGCTCTTATGTGACTGCTTGCAATGAAAAGAATTATAACAATAAACCTGTTGCTATATTAGATTGTTGTACCAAGAGTAACGAAGAGGGATCTTGCCAAAAAATTTCAAGTAATTATGTTTGTGTTGCTAAAACTTCAAAATCATGCAGCAGTTATGGCACCGATGAAGATTCATGTAATGAAGATGATAATTGCGCTTTTGAAGATGGAGCTTGTCTCAATATTGACGAAGCGTTGAATAACTATACATCCGGCACTGCCGGCACTTCTTCTACCGCGCCAATTGAATTTCCCAATCCTCTTAGATATGATACAGTTGAAGGATTGGCAACGAATATTTTAAGCACGCTTCGAAGCATAATCGTCGTACTCTCGATAATTTTCATTGTTCTGGGAGGGGTATTTTATATCACATCAGCTGGAGACGAAGGGAGGATGAAGATCGCCAAAGGTTCAATATTTGCTTCAATGATTGGATTGGCAATTGGAATTGCCGCCCCTTCTTTTTTGAAAGAAATTTCATCAATTCTGGGATGGAACGCAACCAGTTCGGAATTAAGCAGCTCATTGTCTCTTACTCAAATTTCTTTGAATTTCCTGAATTTTCTCCTGGCGATAATCGGAGTATTAACCCTTATTATGCTAATCGTCGGAGGAATAATGTATCTTACTTCAGCTGGAGACGAAGATAGGGCGAAAACTGGGAAAAAAATTGTCACCTATTCAATTATTGGAATAACCATTGCCTTGGCATCACTGGTGATTGTTAGACAAATAGCAAATCTACTAAAATAATTTTCAATGATCAACAATTAATTTACAATTTTCGATGTTATTTAACGTTCCTCAACATATAGATGTAGAAGACAAGATAGCAGGGCCATTTACTGCCAAACAGCTTTTGTGGATGTTTGGAATGGGTGCTGTTCTTCTTATTTCCTGGGGTCTTCTTGATCGGGTTACGTTTTTTATTTCTGCTGTTCCGGTTGCTTTAATTTTTTGTGCGCTGGCTTTCTACCGTCCTCATGGCCAGCCGCTTGTAAAGTTTATTCTGTGGGGGGTAACTTTTGCTTTTAAGCCAAAAGTTTATATTTGGAAACGGGATTACATTAAAAAAAATAAAAGTAAGAAAAAGGCCGTCTTTCAAGAGAATGTTATGGAAGAAAAAAAGGAAGAAAAAAGAGAAATGTTGGCGGATAGTCTGAAAGATTTGGCGAGAACTTTGGATTCTGAAGGAAAGGAGAGAAATGAGAAAATGATGGAAATAATCAGGCGAAATAGAGAAAAGAAACAAAAGTAACATATTATGGAAAATCTACATTCAAAAAAACTTATCAGAGAAGCAAATTCTGGGACTAGCACTCAGCAATATGTTGATGTTGAAGAAATAAAAGATGGAGTCATCATCCTCAAAAACAGTTCGCTGAGATCGGTTATGCTTGTTTCTTCCATCAATTTTGATTTAAAATCTACGGACGAACAGGATGCAATCATCCAACAATATCAAGGATTTCTCAATTCCCTTGATTTTTCAACTCAAATCCTGATAAGCTCAAGAAGATTGAATATTGAACCATATCTTGATTTTCTCGGAGAAAAAGAAAAAAAACAGACGAATGAATTGCTAAAACTTCAAATTTCCGAATATAGGAATTTTATTAAAAATCTAACCGAGATTTCAAATATAATGACGAAACTTTTTTACATAGTTGTTCCATTTTCTCCGATAGAAAACAAGGAAGGCGGAATTTTTGACAAAGTTTCATCAATTTTTTCTCCAAAACAGGAGATTTCAAGAAAAAAAGAAAATTTTGAAACATATAAAAACCAGCTTTGGCAAAGAGTTGATCACGTTATTTCCGGACTTAGCGGAATTGGGCTAAAAATAGTTCCGCTAAAAACCGAGGAAATAGTAGAACTTATGTATAATTCATATAACCCTAATGTTTATAAGAGCGTTATAATTAAAGATGTTGATAAAATAGAATTAAATTAACTTTTTATGCTTTTTGGAAAAAAATCGGAAAAAAATCAAGAAAAAGACGAGATGCTTGAGAATGAAAAAATTTATCAGGAGGGGCTTGCTACAGTAAAAGATCTCATTGCTCCCGCAGCAATGAAAGTTACTGCCAATTATATTCAGATTGGAGGTATTTTTGCAAAAACTATTTTTGTTATTGCCTATCCAAAATATTTAAGAACCAGCTGGTTTTCTCCTATTGTAAATATTGATTTTCCCATGGACATTGCGATGTATATGCACCCTGTTGATACTAGGGAGATCTTGAAAAATCTGAGGAAAAGCGCGACGCAAGTAGAATCTCAGATTCAGATTGAGCAGGAAGGCGGGAAAATACGCGACCCAATACTTGAATCTGCGATTCAAAATATAGAGGAACTTCGCGATCAATTGATGCAAGGAACCGAAAAATTTTTCAGATTCGGAATCTACATAACTGTTTATGGAGAAGACGTGAAAGAGATAGAAAAATTAAGCAAGGAAATTGAGGCTATTATGGAAGCCCAAATGGTATATATGAAACCTGCCATACTTAGGGC
Source organism: Parcubacteria group bacterium (assembly GCA_041657845.1). Classification (NCBI taxonomy): domain Bacteria; species Parcubacteria group bacterium. The sequence continues at coordinate 2,668 of JBBABD010000014.1, read as the reverse complement.
GGAATCGGGATTTTCTTCAACACTTCCGCTGGCCAATGATGAACTGGATGTGGCTAATAACCTAAACACTTCTCCTCTTTCAACTACATTTCCATTTGTTTCATCCGATCTTTCATCAAATGACGGAATTCTCTATGGCATGAACAGGCACAATAATAGCCTTATTCTTTTTGATCGTTTCAAGATGGAGAATGCTAATATGGTTGTTTTTGCCAAATCTGGCGCCGGAAAAAGTTACGCTATAAAATTAGAAGCTTTTCGTTCAATGATGATAGGAACTAATGTTATCATTGTTGATCCGGAGAATGAGTACAAATATTTATGCGAAACTGTCGGAGGGACTTTTATTCGAATATCGCTCAATTCCGATTCCCGTCTTAATCCGTTCGACCTTCCAAAAATAAAAGAAGATGAAGATCCTGAAGATATAATAAGAAATAACATAGCCAGTCTTATCGGTCTTCTCCATATAATGCTGGGTTCTGTCACTCCGGAAGAAGACTCTATTCTAGACAGGGCAATTAGGGAAACATATTCACTTCGCGATATCACCGCACAGAGCAATTTTCAGAATTTTACGCCCAATTCTTTTCCAACGATGTCCGATTTATATGAAGTTTTGAGCAATATGGAAGGCGCTGACTCATTGTCAGTGAGGCTTGAAAAATATACGGAAGGAATCTTTTCCGGATTTCTCAATCATCCGACTAATGTTAGGATTGATAACCAGATGGTAGTTTTCAACATTAGGGATTTGGAAGACGAACTTCGTCCAATTGCCATGTTTGTCGTTCTTCAATTTATCTGGAATGAGATGCGTTCTAATATGAAAAAGCGCTTGGTTATCGTGGATGAGGCCTGGGTAATGATGAAACACGACGATGCCGCATCTTTCTTGTTTGGAATAGCGAAACGCTGCCGAAAATATTTTACCGGGCTTACTACCATTACTCAGGATATTGCCGATTTTATGTCTTCTAGGTACGGAAAGCCGATCGTTACCAACTCTTCACTTCAACTTTTGCTTCGCCAATCTCCGGCGGCAATAGATGTAATATTGGAAACATTTTATCTTACCGATCAGGAAAAATTTCTTTTGCTGGAAAGCAATGTTGGGGAAGGAATTTTCTTTGCCGGAGCAAAACATGCGGCAATCAAAGTTATCGCTTCTTATAGCGAGGATCAGGTCATTACGACTGATCCTAATCAACTTCTTGAAATCGAACAAGCGAAAAAAGAATTCGATGAAGAAAATTCATAATCTCTATAAAATATACAAATAGCTATTAATTTACTATTGTTTCCATATTTGCTATGAACGAGAATGAAGCGGAAAACTCGATGAATTTGGTCAATGCCAGAAATAATGGGAAATCCAGCCAATCTGTTAATCCTGTAAAAAAGGCAACGTCAGTAGCTTTATCTTTTAAAGAAAAGCTTTCGAAACACTGGGTAATTCTTCTTGTGGCAGTATTATGCGATATTGTTGGCTTGATTCCCATTTTAAGTATTATTGTGAATCTCGGTTTTGGTTTGATTCTTTTTCTTTATTTTGGATCGAAAAAAACGAAGAATCCAAGCGCGAATCTCTTGGGAATTGTTTTGCCGGAGTTGTTGGGAAGCGTGTTTGATTGGATTTTAAGCGTTCTGCCTGTCAATATCGGGACGACACTGATAAGAATTGCCTTGTCCGATGATACGGAATGATGAAGTTACGCAATAAAATTATAAATTTTAAATTAATTTTTATTTTCTAAATATTTAAAATTTAGAATTTAAAATTATAAAAAATTTGCCTTCGAAATTATTTTCCGCGGCAACCATCGGGCTAACGAGCGAAATAGTCGAAGTGGAAGTAGATGTTTTAGGCCAAGGACTTCACAATTTTACCATTGTCGGGCTTCCGGATACTTCTATCAAAGAATCGCGCGACCGAGTTAGCTCTGCTATCAAAAATAGCGGCTTTAAGCCTCCTTATCAATGCGGCAGGATTACCGTAAATTTGGCTCCCGCCGATCTTCCTAAACTTACTCCGATTTATGACATTCCAATGGCTTTGGGATTCCTTTTGGCAACCAGCCAAATTAATTTTGATTTTAAAAACAAACTATTTATTGGAGAATTGGCGTTGGATGGAAAAATCCGGCCGGTTCAAGGGGTGTTGCCAATTACGCTTTTAGCTAAAGATAAAAAAATAGAAGAAATTTATGTTCCCAAAGAAAATGCATCCGAAGCCAGCGTAGTTGAAGGAATAGATGTTATTCCAATCGACAGCCTGTATTCGCTGGTCGGACATTTGTCAGGAGAAAAAAATATTAAAATTCATCCCAAAGTAGAAGTTGATTCCCTGATTAAAAAAGGCGGCTGTGAATTGGATATGGCGCATATTAAAGGGCAGGAACATGCCAAAAGAGCGCTTGAAATAGCTGCGGCCGGAGGACATAACGTCCTTTTCAACGGGCCTCCGGGATCAGGGAAAACGCTTCTGGCCAAGACGATGCCGACAATACTTCCCAGAATGACATTGGACGAAAGCCTCGAAGTAACCAAAATATTTTCTATTTCTGGAAAACTGCCTAAAGGAGAAGCTCTGATTGTTACCAGGCCATTCCGGGCGCCTCACCATAGCGCCAGCAGTGTTTCTTTGGTTGGGGGAGGAACCTTCCCT
>JBBABD010000013.1 GCA_041657845.1 Parcubacteria group bacterium | reverse complement strand
TACCGGAAATTGGAGACTCGTTATGAGAAACTGCAATGCACTTTCATGGGGTTCCGATATCTGGGATATTCGATGATTAATTTCAGGTCGGTGTTTGGAAAAAAACGTGGTCAATTTAAATGAGCTCATCTAATTGCATTATATACTATTTGTCAAAAAAGACTAGAACCTGGCTTTTTCATCCAAGACTAGCTTCTTTTTGAGCGAAATTCTTCCTCTTTTCTTGAGAGTTTTAATTTTCCCCTTATCTTTAATTATTTGATCTTTGATATCCGCCGCTGCACCATCAATAGCCCCTTCGATGCTTTCAGAAATTTCTTCAACTCTATATTTTTTATACGGGGTGCAAATCATCAATTCAATCCTAAATTTCCCCTTTTTTTCCAAATCTATTTCAATTTCTATTTGTAAAATATTACTCAATAGCTTATTTAGCGGCTTTAACTTTTTTTCAATATATTCTCTCTCCCTATCATCAACCTTGGTTTCCCTGAATAGATATCTGATATTCATATCAATTCCCGATTAACATGTTAAGTATTAACCTGTTAATTTTTTGATAAATTAATAATAAATAATTCTTATTTCTTCTTTTAAATCTATCCCGAATCTGACCTTGACCTTCTGCTTAATAATACCAGAAACTGTCAAGACTTCTTCCATTGTTCCACCCCCGTTGTTCACTAAAAAGTTTGCATTAATATTGCTGACGGAAATATTGCCAATTTTTTTCCCCTTAAGTTGAGCTTCTTCGATCAGCCATCCGGCTGAAATCCTGTTTCCGACGATTTTGCTTCCGGTTTCTTTTTCAAATTTATTTATTAAATCCTTATCTGCAACCACTGGATTCATAAAAAAGCTTCCTGCATTTCCAAACCAGCTTTTTGGCTGTTTTTCGGATCGTTTTTTTAATATTTTATCAATTTTGGCCTGAATTTTATCTTTATCTCCATTTTTTAGCCTAATCTTGGCCGAAAGTATGATTAAGCCATTATTTTGCTTGAATATACTCTCACGATAATTAAAATCGCAATCTCCAGGATGATAATTTACAATTTTTTGATTAGAGACATCGTAAGATTTCACTTCTATCACAAAATCCGCTATGGTTTTTCCAAAGGCTCCCGCATTCCCCCGCACTGCTCCGCCGATCGTCCCCGGAATTCCAACTGCCCATTCGAATCCGGATAAATTATTTTCTCTTGCAATATTAACTGCGTTAGATAATAATAATCCCGCTCCGCACTCGATAATATTATCTCCTATTTCATATTTGACATTTCGCATTTGGATTGCTAATCCGTTAAAGCCCCTGTCATCAAATAAAACATTACTTCCTCCGCCTAAGATAAAAAGCTTGAGATTGTTATTTTTTGCGTAATTAATAGCCCCTATTAAATCTTCTTCGCTTTCAACAAAGACAAATTCTTTCGCCGGTCCGCCGATTTTGAAAGTTGAGTGATCTGCAAGTTTTACGTTTTTTTGAATATTAAGCATTTTATTGCAATGATTTATTTGCTTTCTCCTTTCCTAGCCTCTTCAAACAAAAATACCGCTACGGCTGAAATTGCGACCACCGTCCAATCCTGCCATCCAATCGGAACCATTCCGAGATATTTCTGGAAAAATGGAAGATACATAAAGGATAGCAAAATTCCCAAAGAAATGAAAATTGAAAAAATCGCAAACTTATTTTTGAAAAATCCTAGCTTGAAAACGGAAAGAGATTCGCTTCTGGACTGAAGCAAATTCGCCATCTGAGACATAGAAAGTACTGCGTAGGCAGCTGAGGTTGATTTGGCGTAAAGAGCTCCTTCTGCTATTTCTTTTCCAAAACTCCAGCCTCCGCGCATCATTGACAAAAGGAAAGCTACCACCGCCCCCAACGCCATAATAATTCCAATATAGACGATTCTCCGGAATCCCTTGAAATTTATCACGTTCTCTTTCTTTTTCTTTCTCGAAATCCCCGGCTCATCCGGTTCCATGCTCAAAGAGAATGAAGGAAAAATGTCAGTTCCCAGATCAACGGCTAAAATTTGGATAGCCGTTATTGGAGAAGGGATTTGCATAATCACGCCGATGACCACCGTAAAAAGCTCGCTAGCGTTAGACGTAAGGATATAATGGACAAATTTTTTGAGATTTCGAAATATCGTTCTTCCTTCAGTTATGCCATTCACAATAGAAGAGAAGTTGTCATCCAAAAGGATCATATCAGAAGCTTCCTTGGAAACATCTGTTCCCATAATTCCCATCGCCACTCCGATATCTGCTTTTTTGAGAGCCGGAGCGTCATTCACTCCATCTCCAGTCATCGCTACAATCTCTCCTTTGCTTTTCAAAATTGAAGCGATTTGCAGTTTTTGCTCCGGAGCGATCCGCGCAAAAATTATTTTTTTCTTTTTCGTTTTGGCATAAATTTCTTCGTCGCTCATTACCATCAGCTTTTTCCCAGAAATCACTTCATATTCTTCTCCTTCCTGAACAATGCCAGCTTTCTTGGCAATCGCTTCTGCAGTTACTTCGTAATCTCCGGTTATCATCATAACCCTTATTCCCATATTAACGCATCTTTGAATTGCTTCAGAAACTCCAGCTCGAGGCGAATCTATCATCCCCATCATTCCAACCCAGATCAATTTTTGCTCAGACTTGTCCGCTATAGCTTTAGCGAAGGCCGATTCGCTATTATAATCTTCCTTTTCCATATCACTTAAGTCCTTATAAGCAAACGCCAGCACTCGAAGCGCTTCGCCAGACATCTCGTTGTATTTTTTTCTGATTTCTTTTTTATTTTCTTCCGTAATTTTCGCTGTTTTTCCATTGATTGATATTTTATCGCAAAGATCCAAAACAACATCCGGAGATCCTTTGACGTAGGAAACCACATTGCTATTTTTATACACCTCACTCATCATCATTCTCTCTGAAGAAAATGGATTCTCGGTAATTCTTTTCTCATCTTTTTCAAAAAATCCTTCTTGATTGTTGTATTTTTTTCCCGCTACAATAATCGCTCCTTCAGTCGGATCGCCAATTATCGCATACCCGTTTTCATTTTTTTGAAGCGATGCATTATTGCAAAGAGTTCCAATCCTGAAAATTAATTCCAGATTTTTCATTTCGAGAGGATTGATTTTCTGACTGCCAATATAGAAATCGCCTTTCGGTTCGTATCCATTTCCGCTAACGTCAATCACCTTTTCATCGATTACTATCCTGGTTACAGTTAATTCGTTCCGCGTTATGGTTCCAGTCTTATCTGTGCAGATTATTCCAACTGAACCAAGCGTTTCAACAGCGCTTAGCCTTTTGGCCAAAACATTTTTTTTAAGAAGATTCTTCATACCAAGAGACAACGCCACAGAAATAGCCGCCGGAAGTCCTTCTGGAACCACCGAAACTGCGAGAGCCAGCGCAAAAAGAAAATTTTTGTAAAGCGACATATGAAAATATTGTCCGGCAATCATTACCATTATTCCGATAAAAACAGAAAGAACAGTTATAATTCTCCCCAAGCTTCGCATTTTATTTTGAAGCGGAGTAGGCAAATCTTTTACTTTTGTAGTAAGAGTTGCTATTTTTCCCAGCTCAGTATCTTTTCCTATTCCCGTAACCAAAAATGCCGCCTCCCCTACTGCCACGCTTTCCCCGGAAAAAAGCATATTATCCACATTAGAGACAGGAATATCTTTTTCGCCAATTATTCCTGATTTTTTTGATTTTGGTTTTGACTCTCCGGTAAAAACAAAACTATTTATTTTCAGGCTGAAACTTTCCAAAATATACCCATCTGCCGCAATGCTGTCTCCAGCCGAAACGCAGATCACATCTCCCGGAACGATAAATTTTGAATCAACCTCTTCTTTCTTTCCGTCGCGAAGTACTATTGCCTTGTCAGAAGAAAATTTTTTTATCTTATCGATGATCTTTTCCGCCTTGAATTCCTGAAAAAAACCGATTCCCGCATTGATCAGTACAATAGTTAGAATTATTGTTACATCTCTCTGCTCTCCAAAAAGAAAAGCCAGAAGAGAAGCAACCAGAAGAATCCAAATCAAAGCATCATTAAATTGTCCTCCTAGAATTTTCAGCCATTTAAACTTGTCTGAATTTTTCAGCAAATTTAATCCGCACGTTTTCCTCCGCAATTTCGCTTCTTCCTTGGAAATTCCCGAGAAACCGGAGTTAAATTTCTCCAGCGCTTCTTCGGGACTTAAGTTGTATATCTTTTTTTCCATTTACCCTGTTAATTAGTTGCTCGTCTTATAAATCGTTATATTGTCATATTTTGCTACCAGCGGAAGGCCGGTTGGGTCAAAAGTTTTGTCATTTCTTTTGTCCGGCGATTTTTGGATATTAGCTAAAATCAAAGCATTGGGATCATTTTTCAACGTATCATAACTTTCGGTTCTTTTAAGGGTTGCTCCGATGGCCGCCCAGTAGCTTGGATTATATTGCGGCCAGTCGATATTGTATAAAGTCAAATTATCCGCTCCGACATAATATTTGGCAATCACATAATCGAAAGAGTTGAGAACATAGAAATGATTGCCTTTATATTTTCCCAGATCTGCTTTAAGCTCTCCATAGCCCTTTGAATAATTGAGATTTTGGATATTGGCAATCAGAAAGACGTACAAGATCAAGGCGAAAGTAGAAATTTTCCAATTCACTTTTGAAAGCCAGAGTCCAAGCAGAATAAAAATCAAATAGGCCGCAACGATCAAATAACGCGAAACGACATAATTGTCGCCTGTGATGGAAATTGAATAAATAAAAAGCATGAAACCAAAAGACATAATCAAAATATAAACTGTCTTTTCTTTTTCTTTTTTAATCAGATACGGAATTAAAAAACCAAAAAGCAAAACTATTCCTACCAGAATGCTTGAACTTGAAATATGGTTCATGTTATTCGGATTAGGCATTCCGGCAGAGAGTTCTCCTAAGGGAGAGCCGAATAGGAAAATCTGGATATTGGAAAAAATATCGCTGAAATTTACCGACTTTATCCAATGCATATTATTAAGCCCGGAATACATCAAATGGCTAACAAAAGTTTTTATCCAAAAAGAAAAAATAATAACCGAAGAAACAGCTCCGATAACTATTTTTTTGCTTGGCAGAAAATTTAATAATGCCTTTTTAGCGCTTAGCTTTCCGTTATCTTGATGAAAAAAATTATAAACTACAAAAACTAAATAAAAAATCAGAGAATAAATTACTCCCATATAATGCGTAAGGAAAGAAAGCCCCATAAAAATTCCAAAGAAAATATAATACTTGTATTTATCCGCTTTCAGCCCCTTAATCAAAAAATAAGCCGCCATCATAATAAGAAAAGAGAGCATAGAATACATTCGTCCTTCCTGCGAATATTGGATGGCAAATGGAGAAAGCGCGGCAATGAGACTGGCAAAAAGTGCCGCTTTTTTGTCAAATAATTCTTTGGTGAAAAAATAAATTGCCCAAATTCCTAAAATTCCGAAAACGACCGAGAAAAAACGAATGCTAAAAACGCTGTAATTAAAAAAATAGGCAAATGGCTTGAGAAGCATATAATAAAGCGGCGGATGGACATCATTGATGGTAATCCTTATCATTTCCCAAAAATCAGCTTTAACTGTAATTCCGGTAAACGCTTCGTCATACCAAAAATCACGGTTCAAAATATTGCGAAGGCGCAAAACAGCACCTAATATTAAAATTAGATAAATGTAATATTTATCAAGTTTTGAAAAAAATATTTTTATTTTAGAAAACATAAATTAATTTTAAATATATATTATGTCATTCTGAGCGCCGCGCGAAGAATCCCAGAATTATTCTCGCTGGTCTATATTTATTCGAGATCCTTCGTCGCGGCGACTTAGGATGACAAACAAACAAGTTACCTAAAGATGTCATTCCGCCAGCTCCTTCGTCACTTCCCAAACATTTCCCGCACCCATAGAAATTACCAGGTCTTTTCCGGAAATTTTATTTTTCAAAAATTCAACCACTTCCGGAATAGTCGGAACATATTCCGCTTTTCCAGGATTGTATCTGTTTATTAAATCAACTAAATCTTTTGAAGACACTCCTCCTTGCTCTTCCCTCGCGCTTCCATAAATATCAATCACAATAACTTTGTCCGTATTGTCAAAACTTTGCGCAAACTCATGGAAAAGAGCTTTAGTCCGGGTAAAGGTATGCGGATGGAAAACTGTCCAGATGTTTTTCCGATAATATTTTTCTCTGGCCGCTTTGAGAGTGGCTTTTATTTCTTCCGGGTGATGGGCATAATCATCGATCAAAATCGCGCCGCCTCTTTCGCCGATTTTTTCAAATCTTCTGGAGGTGCCATGGAAATTTAAAATCGCATTTTTCACTTTTTCCAGATCCAATTTTAATTTGTGGCAAACAGCAATCGCCGCCGCGGCATTTTGCATATTATGCCTCCCGATTATTTTAGTTCCAAAATCTTCCAGAAACTCTTCTTTATAAAAAAATTTAAAAGTTTTGACCAATTCACCTTCTTCTGACCAATTTTTTGAAGACAAATCCTCTATCCTGTAATCGCATCCATCAGCGAATCCATAAGTGATAACTTGGCAACTAGCGTTTTTTGCCGCCTCAATTGCATCCGCGTCATCTCCGCAAACTACCAAGAATCCGTGTTTGGGAATTTTCTCCACAAAATCGCGAAAAGCTTTTTTGTATTCTTCAAAAGTCGGAAAAAAATCCGGATGGTCCCAGTCTACGCTAGTGAGCACTACTGCCCAGGGATTGTAATATTTCAATTTATTCTGATATTCATCCGCTTCCGCCACAAAAAAATTTCCTTTTCCATTCAATGAACTGCTATCCCAATCTATCGCTTTGCTCCCGACAATAGCTGTCGGATCGGTTCCAGCTTCCTTGAGGCAAGATGCTAAAATCGCCGTGGTGGTTGTTTTTCCGTGCGTTCCGCAAACCGCAATTCCCAATTTTTCTTTGAATAACAAACCCAAAACTTCCGGATAACTCAGCATATTGAGTCCCCTCTTTCTGGCTTCCAACATTTCCGTGTTATTGTTTTCGCTATAAGCGGTGGAATAAATTATCAAATCAACATCTTCCGGAATATTTCCGGCTTTAAACTCCTCAAAATATTTTATATTATTCCTCTTTAAAATTTCATCGGTGAAAAATTTTTCCTTCGTATCCGATCCGGAAATTTCAATTCCGCGCGCCTTCAAAATCTCAGCCACCGCTGTCATTCCTGCCCCCTTAATTCCGATAAAATAAGCTTTTTTAATTTGGTTAAGGTTCATATTATTTGTCATAAATAGATTGAAAATCTTTGTCATAGAGGCCTGCCTCAATGCACTCTCTTCTCGATAAAAAGCCTAAACTATATTTTTCCTTAAATTCTTTAATCATATCCTCTGATCCTGCAAAAATTGGAGATAGCAAATCAGAAAAGTCATCTAAAAACCCTTTGCCAAATGTTTCCTCGAACAATCCGATGATCTTCTGGTCTTCAAATTTTTCCCCTTCGACATACGATCTTTTTATTGCATTCCAGATAGTTTCTCTCGGTATTTTCAAACGAAGTGACATTTTTATTATTATTGTATTAATCAATGGAACTATATTACCATAAGTGTAATGTCGATGTTCTTTAATTTCCTTTTCATAATCTTCGATTTCATTTCGCGGCCAGTTTGACTGAGTCAGATACTCTTTTGTCAGTTCTCCGGTTATTTTTTCAGTAACTGCCTCATTAAATACTGCAAAAAATTCACAGGAAGTGCCTCCTTTTTGGGGGTCGTTATAGACAGGACTTTGAATTTTTGCATCTTTGTAAATGCTACGAAAAAATCCGGTTTGTTGATTCTTAAAAGTTCCTTTTTCGGGAGACCATCCTATGCAGATACTTTTGCTCATTGCGTGAATTTCTTCATGAATAAGAGCTCTCAATCTCTTTATTTCAGGGTTATAGCCTTTATCCTCTATAACTTTGGATAAAGTAATAACGTTAAACTCTGGCCAATATGTTCCCGCCCCAATTTCCCATTCTCGCGAAAAAATCTTTTCTGGAACGATAAAATTCATTTTTTCTTCCGGAATACCGCATTGTTTCAAAAGTTTCGAAAAAATATTTTTCAATAACGGAAAATCTACTTTTTTAAGAAAATCCTCCCACTCAGGTATATGCTGTTTTTCGTTTTCCTCTATGAATTTTTCAGCAAAAAGACGCTCTCTTTCTTCGGCAGTTTCTTTTGGCTCAGAAGTCATATCTTCATTAAAGACTTCTCTTTGCGGCGGTTTTTCTTTTTTTGAAAAATCAAATTTTTCCAGCATATTATTTTATATCTAATTTACCACCCAATTATCACACTAAAGACTTGACAAAAAATTCTCTATTTTAGCCACTATTCCATCTCCATCACCTAATTATCACCCAATAGCCATCGACCAGTTCTTGATTTTCCATTGAATACAATCTTACCGGATCTACTTGTCGGTTCAAGTCTCTGACTTGAACCGCATAGTTCTTATTCGTATTCATATACGCTTTCAATTTTTATCCCGCTATTAGGATTAGCCGACGACCAATGCCAATTCTCAGGAATCTCAACGTAGTTTCTCTTGACCGGATTATTATGAATATAATTCAATTTTTGGGCAAAGAATTTTTCAGATTCAATCAGCTCCGGCATATTAGTCTTGCTCCAAAAATGATTGCCATCTTCACTCAAAAACAATTTTAAAATGCTTGGCTCAGTTTTCTGAATATTAGCAAGAATTTCTCTGGCAGTAAATTTTTTGAAATCTCTAACGAAACCGGAAACATCATCGGAGAAAATCAAAAGATGAATATGATTAGTCATGAAAACAAAACCGAATATCTTTAAACCTTTTTTGTTTTGAAAAAATTTTAATGAATTGGCCAAAATATCCCAACGATCATACCTATCTAGAACATAATACCAATTTTTAACTGTTATTGTCAGAAAATATATCGACGAATTTAATTCTTTTTTAATTCTGACAGATGGCATCGTTTTTGAGAACCTTTTCGGTTCAGGTCGGAGACCTGAACCGACATTCTGTTAAATTTATTTTATTCTTCTTACTATATTCGAACCGATATTGACCATTTTACTGACGTCAGGAAAATGGTTTTTGTTATTTCCTTCCCAACTCAATCAGCCCGTCCGCTAGATATTCCGCTGCGTTGGGATGATAGAACGCACTTATATTGTGGGACATATTTTTTTTGAGTTCTTCATCGAAAAGTATCTTTTCTATTTTTTCGAAGAAAATATTTTCTCCCAGATTGGATTCTTCCAAAACCAAAGTTCCTCCGGCTTTGGCAATTTCATAGGCATTCATTCTTTGGTGATCCTGCGCAGAATGTTCAAGCGGAATAAGAATATTCGGCTTGGCATTGGCCGCTATTTCCGCAATAATATTGGCTCCTGCCCGGCTGATTACCATGTCAGCCAAAGCATATGCCTGCTTTATTGTTTCAAAATCCATAAAAGGGACGGGGAAGTATCCTTCTCTTCCGGCTTTTATCCCTTGCTCCCCTGCGCCATGAACAACTTTTTCATAATTTTTTTCACCGGTTTGATGGATTATCTGGGCATGTTGAAGAATTCTCGGAAGAATCCTGATAACCGATTCGTTGATAATTTCTGAACCCTGGCTTCCTCCCAAAACTAATATCACAGGTTTTGACTCGGTAAAATTAAAAAATTTTCTCGCTTCTTCCTTGTTTCCGCTATTAATCCCCTCTCTCACCGGATTTCCAACTAAGGCTGTTTTCGAAGCCTCAAAATAATTTTGAGTGGTTGGATAGGCAATAGCAACTTTGTTTGAAAATTTCTCCAATATCCTATTGGCAGTTCCAGGAACAGCATCCGACTCGTGAATAATTATCGGGATTCTATATATCCAAGCAGCCATAACAACTGGGACAGAAACATATCCGCCTTTAGAAAAAACCACATCGGGCATAAATGAAAGCAAAATCCAGAGAGATTGAAAAAAACCTATGGGAGTTTTGAAAAAATCCACAAAATTCATCAAGGAAAAATATCTCCTGGCTTTTCCCGCCAAAATATATTTCGCCCGAATTCCTTCTTCCTTCATAACCTCCTTCTCTATCGCAACGCCAGAACCGACATAGAGAAATTCCGCTTCATCTCCTAATTTTTCCCTTATTTTTCTGACTATGGAAACTAAAGGAAAAATGTGCCCTCCTGTTCCCCCGCCAGTTAAAAGTATCCTCATAAATTTAATGAATTACGAATTACGAATTATGAATCAAGAAAAAATAATCCATGATTCATAATTCTTAACTCATGATTCTAACCTCGTTTGTTTTGATATGTTCAGTAGTATTCCCACTCCCGCCAGCAAAAACACAATTGAGGTTCCTCCATAACTAATGAAAGGCAATGGCACTCCAGTAAGCGGAATAATAGCAGTAATCGCTGAAATATTAATAAATGCTTGAATGATAACCCAAGAAGATATTCCAATTCCGAGAAGTTTTCCGAAGTCATCGGAAGAACTTTTTGCAATCTTTAATCCGCGGAGGGCAAAAACAAGAAATAACGCCACAAGCACCGATGCTCCGATAATCCCAAGCTCTTCGCCAATAACAGCGAATATTGAATCGCCAACCGGCTCAGGAAGATAGTAAAACTTCTGCCGGCTATGTCCCAACCCTAATCCCAAAATACCACCGGATCCGACTGCAAGCAATGCCTGGCTTATGTGATATCCGATTCCCCTAGGATCTAAATCGGGATTAAGAAAAATCATCAATCGATTTAATCTGTATGGCTCTATTTTTACTAATATAAAAAAACTTGATATGCCTGCGATTGCCATCCAAAAAAGATGAGACAATTTCGAACCGGAAGAAAAAAACATGATAAGCATAGTCATAACAATAACCCCCAAGGTTCCCATATCCGGCTGTTTTATAATCAGAAATCCGATGATGGCCATAATTCCAACAAAGGGCAAAAAACCTTCAAAAAAATCTCTGATACGATGGTTTCCGCGGCTTTCTAGCCAAGCTGCGAGATAAATAATTATTGAGAGCTTAGCCATCTCCGAAGGCTGGAAAGAAATCGGTCCCAATTGCAACCAACGGCTTGCGCCATAAAGTCTCGCTCCAAATCCAGGAACAAAAACTAAAACAAGCGCGACAAGAGAAATGAAAAATAACGGCACAGAAATTTTTTTCCAGTAGTGATAATCTATTTTTTGGCACAGATAACAGGCAATGAGTCCGGGAAGAATTCCAAAAATCAATTGGCGCTTAAAAAAATAATATTGATCGCCAAAACGAGATTGGGAATAGACCACTCCAGCACTGGTGATCATAATCAAACCGAAAGCCAAAAGCGCAAAAACGGAAAATAATAATATATTGTCTGATTTATTGGTATTCACAAAAAAAATAATTTACAATTTTTAATTTTTAATTTTGTAATTTTTAAATAAATTTAAACATTTATAAATTATTTATAAAATTAAAAGTTTGAAATTAAAAATTTTATTTATGGTTTTTACCCAGGTCGATTAGAATGATTAGATTAATTAGAAATTTTCGATTTATTTTTTCTCCACTTCTCTATCTCCTTATGATTTCCGCTAAGAAGAATTTCCGGAACTTTCCAATCGTTAAAATTTTCCGGGCGAGTATATTGCGGATATTCGAGATACCCTTCCTGGCTATGGGATTCGTCTTTTGAACTTTCTTCATTTCCCAAGGCTCCGGGAATTAAACGCGTGACTGAATCAATTACTGCCATTGCCGGAATTTCTCCGCCGGTTAAAACGTAATCCCCTATTGAAATTTCCTCGTCGGCGATATTTTTCGCTACTCGTTCATCTACTCCTTCATATCGTCCGCAAATTAAAATCAAACTATCGTATTTGGACAATCTTGCGGCATCCGCTTGAGTGTATCGTTTTCCTTTCGCAGAAAAAATAATTACTCGCGGCTTTCGTCCACCAGCTGACGGATTGACTTTCGGCTTTATGAACTCTACGGCTTTATATATCGGCTCCACTTTAAGCACCATTCCTGCGCCTCCTCCAAATGGAGTATCGTCAACTGTATTGTGCTTGTCATTGGTAAAATCGCGAAGATTAACAATATTGATGTCAATCAGTTTTTTTTCGCGTGCGCGCTTAACGATGGACTCGCCAAAATAGCTCTCAAAAATTTGAGGGAAAATTGTAATAATATCAAACCTTTTCATAGCTATATTTTAGCATTTTATAGGCAAACATAAAAGCCACACGGTGTGGCTTTTATGCAAAAGATTTAAAGTTTTCTGAAATCTAAATTTTAAGATCTCCAACTACATCGTCAATGCTCTTCTCGGTTTTTCTGCTAGTTCCTCTTTCGGAACCTTCCGGTTCGTTAATCTTGAGATTCACTCGGGCGTTGTTTCGCGCTCCAATTACTCTCAAAATTGTTCGAAGAGCTTTTGCGGTAGCTCCTTCTCTCCCAATGACCATTCCCATATCCTTTGAATTCACATCCAAAGCAATAAGAACGCCCATTTCGTCAATCTTTCTTTCGACTTTTACATCGTCAGGGAAATCTACGAGCATTTTGACGGTATACTCTAGAAAATCCTGATCAGTTTGTCTTTCTGCCATTTTCTTGTATCGCCTAAATTACTGATTAGCTAGAGAGCGTTCGAAGGACGACCTTTCCTTCCTTTTCTCTCATTTTGCTTATATTATAAACCTATTTTATTCGCTTGTCAATTATGAATTTTCAGTATACATATTAACTCTAAAAATACCTAATCAGAGCTTTTTTCTACATCAATTACCACTCTTTTCTCATACTGCGGTATTTTTTGGGACATGAAGGACGGCCAGAAATCAATATTAATTTTTTCAATTTGCGGATAATCATTTAGAATTTCTTTTATTTGATCATCGCTCTTGCCTAGTATTTCTTTCCTGAAATCATCCCAATCGATATTGGATTCAACGAAAACTTCGACATTAGCTTTGATTGATAGAATTCCGGAGTCAAATTCCGCTGAAGAAGCTCCATAACTAATCTTCAGCAAAGAAAGATCCGAAATCGTCTTGTCCGGATTTGCTTTATTATAAATGCCTCCCGCTAATTTTTTGAAATCTTCCTCTGAGAATACAATAGCTTTTATTTTCCCCTTAGCTTTATAATCAAAACTGTTCGCAACCTCATTCACTCTCGCCGTTGCGGATGATTCTGAAATATTTATTTCGGATGCCTCTAAAAGAAAAACATCATTGGGACCGATCTCGTCTTTGACTTCTTGTTTTAATTGGTCTTTTATTTTTGCTTCCGATTCTTTTTTTGCCCCATCCAAATCGTTTTGAGAAACAACCGCTATTCCGCTTGATTCGCTAGAACCTCCCCCGGACATAACAGCGGATGATTTTGCATAAAACTTATTGTATTTGGGAGTACCTTCGAATCCTGGAATTTTGAAATCCGAAGCTTCAATATTATATTCACTTCCGGACTGATCTGCAATAACGTCAGTTTCAACACTCCCAGGATTAGAATCTTTCATCCCAGGAACCGTGATACTCTTCGCTATGCGAAATAATTTCCCGTCAGTTGAAAGAAATCTGGTTGTAGCAATGAGTTGCTGAGGTTCTTCACTGTAATTGTTATAAACGGTAATTTTCCCTTTTGCTTTCTGGCTGGTATCAGAAGAGGATCCCTTTTTCCCGGTAGTTTTGTACGAATCAGACATGGAACCTTCTTTTTCAATTATTCTAGCGGGAATGGATAGGTCTTCGCTTTTGACTTCCGACTGGTTAGCAATGGTTTTTGTATCTAAATCAAATTTCTTAACTTCCCTTTTTGTGGCAACCAGAACAGTTGCCTTAGGAAGAAAAAGATAAGCAGCAACCCCCGATGCCACGAGAAGACAAATTATGAAAAAACTAAAAATTATTTTACCGATACTGCGGGATGCCGTAACAATATCTTCTTTTTTTTCTTTTGATTGATTATTTTGATTGTTAAAAATATCCTTTTTTGGTTCGGGATTAAAAAATCCTTCCACCAATTTCTCTTTATACGGATCCATATTGCTAAGATCGCTTATTTTATCCGAACTATATTCCTTCTTGGATTCAAAGGGTTTGTGTTCGGGAAAAGACCCTTCAAAACTAGCCTCGGGAGCATAAGAAAAAGCTGTTTTTTCTTTTTTTATGTCGGAAGTATTTTTAGGGCCAAGGCCATCCATTCCTAAAGCAGGCGCTTCAACAGGATTATTAGGTTTAGCTCCGGTTATTTTGGCAGCAGAAGGCAATTTGGCAGGCAACTCATCATCTTTATTGCCATCTTCTTCATAAAAACTATCCGACCCGATTTTTTGAAGCCTGGTTTTTTTATTGCTCTTTTCTGTTTTCATAATATTTTTATAGTTATTTTTGTTAGAATATTTTATTTCCATTTGTGAACCAAAGTTTTCTTTTATTTCTTCTCCTTCTTCCAGCCCTTTTATCGAATCAAGTACCAGAATCCCGGCTTTTTCTATTTTCATACTGGCGCCTTTGTCATTAACAACTATGGCAATCTGCTTTTCTTCTTTGGCCGCTTCTCTTTTCAAGAGCCTCAAGCTAACCACGCTTTGCAAAATCAAAGATCTCGGAGAAACCACGAAAAAATTCTCTTTAGCCTTTGATTTTCTGAGCCTATCAATGACCGAGGTTATTTCCTCATCGATGTCAATATAAAATATTTGATGCATATATGCGAATTGTCGCTAATATTAAACGAATACATTCGAATTATTATTCCTTAATATTCGCGATTTATTAGACTTAAATATTCGTGACTATTGGCGTTCATCTTTTCATTCCTTGCAAAACTCTTCTCAGGATGCTTGCCATAACTCTTTCCTCGCCGGCTATTTCAAGCGCCAGATTTGCAAGTCCCATCGGAGTCACATCTTGAGGAGTTCCAAGCTCCTTGGTTGCATCGAAAACTTTTGCCACATCGCCAGGCTGCAAAAAACTTACCACAGGAGGTTTTGAAAATGAAAGGTTCTGTATCCATTCGGCAGAGGCCAGGACTCTCCTTATGCCCGGAAGAGCCGATCCTCCTCCGCAAAGCAAAATCTTTGAAGGCAACAGATCAGTTTCTGAAAACTCCATAAGCGAAAGCTCTACTCCTCCAAGCCAGACCATCGAATCCCCTCGAAGTATTTCGTCTATTTTTATGGAAACATCGGATCCCAATTTTCCTTCGGAGTATTTTATCTTAAAAATTTCCGCTTCTTCGAATCCGATATTTAATTCTTGCGACAATCTTTTCGTAAAAGCCCTGCCGCCCAAAGAAAACATTTTTGTCCCTTCAAGACCGCCATTTCTGACAACCGCAATGTCAGTTGTTCCGCCGCCGATGTCAATAAAGATAGCGCTAAAATCCAAAACATCCTCATAATCCACCGACCTTGCCACTGCATACGGTTCCGCTGCGATACTAATAAGATTGATTCCCAATTCATCAGCAATGGTCTGGAGCGCTCCCAGATGAATCATAGGAGCATAAGCGTTAAAAATGCTTATCGAAACATCTCTTCCCTGAAAACCGATAGGATTCGAAACTTGATAGCCGTCAATCCTGACATCCACTATAGCTGCATTAATAAGCTTCACTTCAATATCATTTTGTCCTGTTTCCCAAGCCAGCTGGCTTTCAATTCTTTCATAGGCTTTTTCTTGAACTTTCTGAATAATATTTTTGAGTTCCGGAAGATCAATTTTTGATTCAGGCTCAGCTCTTTCGTAATGCACCGTGGTTGTTGTTCCTTTAACAAGTTCTCCGGCAATTCCCACTATTCCTTTTTTTATTTTCTTAATTCCCGCTTTTTGACAAGCTATTTCAATAGCATCTTTACAGGTATTTATCACGCCAGTGATGTCGGAAACAGCGCCGCTTTGCATATTCTTTCTTCCTTGTCTTTTCTTGCCGACACCAATCACCACCCCCTTATTATCTTTCAAATCAGCCTCAAAAACAAGAGCTTTTACTACCTCTGTTCCAATGTCCAGCGCCAGTATTGTATCGTTTTTGTTTTTGCCAAAAAATCCCATAGTTCAGTCAAAAGTCGTAAAGACATAAAGTCGTAAAGTCGTAAAGAATTTAAATAAATTTAGACTTTATAGACTTTTAGCTTTATAGACTATGGCTATATTTTTTTAATTTCAACTTCTTTTATTTTTTCAAGCATTCCTTCTTCCTTCAAAAGCCCTCCTGTTGCTCCAAAAAAGTTCAAAGAATTTCCGCTATTGGCAATTCCCCATTTTAAACATTCTTCAGCGTCTTTTCCCTTAAGATGAGCTGCCAAAAAACCGCTGGAAAAAGCATCTCCCGCTCCAGTTGTTTCCACTGGATTTTTTCCAATAGTTTCCGTTTGCAAAAAAGAGTTGCCTTCAAGAAGCCAGGCTCCGCGCGCTCCATCTGTAAGTGTTACCGTTTCTGGTCCCATCGCTTTGAGATTTTCCAGCAAAAATATTTCATCATTTAGATCTTCGGCTGAATATTTTTTTTCTCGCGACATAATTTCAATCGCTTCATCTTTATTAAGCATCAGAATTTGGCTCTGTTTTATTGCTTCAATAATTTTAGCGCAATTTTCTTTAATATTAGATTGGCCTGGATTAAGCGCCAACTTTATTCCCCTTTCCTTGCAAACTCCAACAATCTTGCCTAGATTTTCTTCCCATTTAACAAACTCGCTGCTGTTTAAAGCACTCACAAAAATCCAATCGGCTTTTTTCAGTTTTTCGGGAAATATTTCTAATCTCTCATTGGCATCACGATTGAAAAATATTGTATGCTCTCCGCTCTTTTTGTCCACAATTATGGCTGACAAATCACTCTGGCAATCTTTTTCGATTTCCACAAACTCTTTATCCACCCCCTCGCGCTTAAGCTCTTCAACAATCCATTCTCCCAAATTATCTTTTCCTATTTTTGTATAGCAATAAGTTTTTATGCCTAATCTGGAAAGTCCCACCGCCACATTGGCTGCGCATCCTCCAATGGATTCGTATCGATCTTCCACTTGATATTTGGCGCCAAGCTCAAAACAGAATTTTTTTTGCGATTCCAAATCTTCCGGGGTATCAACAATATGCCCTTTTTCCGTGGGATAAAAAACATCTTTTGCCGATGATCCAATGCAGATAATTTGCATGAGTTTAAAAGTTTATAAAGTTATAAAGTTTATAAAGCGCAAAAACAATTACAATATGCATACTTTATGAACTTTAAAAACTTTATAGCTTTATGAGCTTATTTTATTTCTTCCTCAATCTTCGTAAGTCTATTATATTTACAAAGCCTTTCGCCCCGGGAAAGCGATCCGGATTTCATAAACTCCGATCCGGTTCCGACAGCCAAATCGGAAATAAAATCATCTGTCGTTTCTCCGCTTCGGTGGGAAATTACCGTTTTCATATTATTTTTGTGAGCCAGTTTGATGCATTCAACTGTTTCAGAAAGCGTTCCGATTTGATTTACTTTAATAAGCACGCTGTTGCAAGCTTTGGTTTCAATCGCTTTTTTTAGCCGTTTTGTATTGGTCACCAGCAAATCATCGCCAATAGTCATATATTTCCCAATTACTTTCGAAATATCCGGGGATGGATTTTTTTCTTCCAATTTTTTGGTCAAAATCCCCCATCCTTCGAAGTCATCTTCATTGAGTCCGTCTTCTACTGAAATTACGCTATATTTATCAATCCATTCTCTGTATAAATTTATTAAGCTTTCCCGGCTGAGCGCCACTTTTTCCGGTTCCAAAAAATATTGATTGTCATCTTTGTTGAAAAAAGAGCTAGCCGCAGCATCCAAACCGATATTAACTTGACTGCCAAGAGCATATCCAGCTTCTTTTATGGCCTGACAAATTAATTCTAATGCCTGAGTATTGCTTTCCAGGTTCGGAGCAAATCCTCCCTCGTCTCCCACGCTGGTTTTCTGTTCATTGTTTTCCAATATTTTTTTAAGGGCATGAAAAATTTCACTTCCCGCCCGAAGTTGTTCTTTGAAACTTATTACTCCTGTGGGAACAATTTTGAATTCTTGAATAGAAAGCCCCGAATCGCTATGCTGTCCGCCATTCAAAACATTAAACATCGGGATGGGAAGATTGTATTTCTTGCTTTTTATCCCAAAAGTTTCAGCGATATATTGATATAATGGTTTTTTCTGTTCTGCGGCAGATGCGCGGCAAACCGCTAAAGATACTCCCAGTATCGCATTGGCTCCAAGCCTTGATTTATTTTCTGTTCCATCCAGTTTTATCATTATTTCATCAATCTCTTTTTGGTTTTCCGATTCTTTTCCAAGAAGCGCTTCTTGAATTTCTTCATTTGCATTCTTCACTGCTTTCAAGACGCCTTTGCCCTGATATCGGCTTTTGTCTCCATCGCGAAGTTCGATCGCTTCGTATGATCCGGTTGAAGCGCCCGATGGTACTGCCGCCACGCATTTTACTCCGCTTTCTAGTTCAACCTCAACTTCCACAGTCGGATCGCCCCTTGAATCCAAAATTTCCCTAGCATAAATTTTCTGTATCTTTGACATAAATTCGGAATTTTCAATTATCAGTGATAAATTTACAAAATTTGAAAATTGAAAATTTATTAGCTCTGTATGATAATATTATACCACAACTAATCATTTAGCGCCTCCAACCCCGGCATCGGATTGCCGGACAGATATTCCAGCATTGCTCCCCCTCCGGTCGAAACAAAAGATATTTTTTCCATTGCATTCTCTTTTTCCAAAATCTCTACCGATTCTCCCCCTCCCAGCAAAGAATATTCCCCGCTTTCTATCACGGCTTTCAATATCTCTTTCGTCCCCAAATCATACGGACTTTCTTCAAATTTTCCCATCGGACCGTTCCAGACAATTGTTTTGGCGTTTTTAATAATTTCCGAGAAATTTTTAATGGTTTCTTTGCCAATATCCAGCCTATCGCCTGAAAAATCAACCGGAAGCATCACTTTTTCGCCAAAAGTTATTTTTTCATCAATTGCTTCGTTGGCGATTTTTCCTCCGACCAAAATATTGTCATAACTTTCTTCAAAACTTTTTATTAGCGGAAGTTTGGTCTCAATTTTGGCTCCGCCGATAATCGCCACTGCCGGATGCTGGGGATTATTTTTGACCCTATCCAGATGCTCTATTTCTTTTTGAAGCCAAAGACCGGCATAGCTAGGTAAAATATTTTCTATTCCCGTAATAGAAGCCTGATTCCGATGAGATTGGCTGAATGCTTCATTGATAAAAATATCAAATCCGTCTGCTAATTTTTTGGCAAATTCCGGATCATAGGATGTGCCTTTTTCCACATCCCCTTCTTCGGAATAAAATCTTACATTCTCCAGCAAAGCTACCTCTCCTTTTTCTAAATTATCTACTGTTTTTTTCACTTCTTCCCCAATGCAATCAGAAACAAATTTAACTTTACAGTCCAAAATATCTTCTACGTCGTCCTTAATCTGATCTAATGAATATCGAGGATCTTTTTTCCCTCCCGGACGGCCAAAATAGGTAAGCAATGCTACTTTCGCATCTTGCGACATAAGATAAATGAGTGATTCTCTGCATGCCCTTATCTTGTATTTCTCCTTTACGTCTCCCTTCTCCAGAGAAACGTTAAAATCCACTCTCAGCAATACTTTTTTGTCTTTTAAATCTGCGTTTTGTATTTTTTTCATATATGCAAATTGTCGCGAATTATATCGAATGAATTCGAATAAATTCGTTAATATTAGCGATTATTAGCGCAACTTACTGATGGAATCTTCCCCCTCCTAAAATTCCCATAATCACTCCAACCAGCGCCATGACTATGGTAATAATCCAGGCTCTCATTGTCACTTTAGTTTCCGGCCAGCCCTTGGCTTCAAAATGGTGATGGATTGGAGCTGCCAAAAATACTTTTCGATGGAAAAATTTCTTGCTGAAAAGCTGGATTACCACGCTTCCCGATTCCAAAATATAAATAAAAGTTATAATAAACAAAGCTATAACTGAATTAGTAAGCATTGCTACCACTCCCAGCGTCGCGCCAAGCGAAACCGCGCCTGTATCGCCCATAATAAATCTGGCTGGAAAAATATTAAACCAGAGAAAGGCCAGAAGCGCTCCGCCGATTGCCGCACAAAAAGCAGCCAGATCCAGCTTATTTTGAAAAAAAGAAATCAGCGCAAAAGACGAAAAAGCGATGGCCAATATTCCTCCATCCAGTCCATCCAGTCCATCAGTTTCATTGGATGAAATGGCTGAATACAAGATAACAAAAATGAAAAGCGGAATATACCAAAATCCGATAGACACATCTCCATAAGCTGGAATGTGAATCCTATCCCAGCCCAATTTTGAAAAAAACCACCAGGATCCGATTCCGGCAATCACCAAAAGCCACCAAAACCTCATCGCAAATCTCATCCCTCCGCCTTTGTTTTTTCCGCAACCCTTAACGCTCATAAAATCATCAACTAAACCCAAAATCCCTGCTGAAATTAATGCAAAGAGAGGAAGCCAGACCTGAGAACGACTGTAAAAATCCAGTCTGGCAAAAAAATTGATGCCAGTCCATTTGGCAATAAATGGAAATAAAAAATGAGAAGCAAAAACCAGAACGGCTACCGAAAACCAAATGATGAGTCCGCCCATAGTCGGAGTGCCGTTTTTTCCGGCATGAAGATGATTAACATAAGTAAGTTCTTTCCCATCGACCGACTTGTCCTTTATTTTTATTCCTATTTTATATTTATAGAGGAAGTGGGTCCAAATAGGGGTAACTAAAAAAGCCAAAACAAAAGCCAAAAATCCGGTCGTTAAGACCTTCAGAATTTCAACTACCTGCGGAATTGTTTGTATTTGCGCAATCTGCATTGAGATATATCGCTAAAATTTATTCGAGATTATTCGCGATTAGTTTCGCGATTGTTTAGTGATTTATATTATCTCCATTCATACGACTGAAATGTCCAGCTAATCATCGTCTTAATATCCTGCCATCGATACGGATCATCCAGAAGCACTGCTATTATCCTATGTTTTCCAGTCGGATCCGATGCGCCCAAAAGAAGCGACCTCCCAGCCAAAGGAGTAAATCCTGTTTTTCCTCCAATGCAATTCGTAATATCATTCAGAACAATGTCCGTATTAAGAATTGTATGGCTGCAAGTTCCATCCGCCGAAGTTACAACAGTATTATTTGGAAGGCGCATAATATCCCAAATAAGATCATATTTTATTGAATTAGCAGCGATATAAGCGATATCGTGAGCTGATGAATAACATTCCAACTCCCTTCCGTCCGGTTCCAGTCCGGAAGGAGTGCAAAAATTAGTATCGTTGAGACCTAGCTCTTTGGCTTTTCTATTCATCATGTCGACAAAGGCTTCTTCTGATCCTCCAATATGCTTTCCTAAGGCCAAAGCTGCATCATTGGCGCTATTCATAAGCATTGCTTTCAAAAGACTCAGAGTTGAAATCTTTTCTCCCACTTTTAACCTTTGGCTAATGCAATAACCGGAGCGCGGACAGCCCACTTTTGTTCCTTCAATATAAACTTCCTCTTCACCTATAGTAACCAGCTCGTCTAAATTAGAAATTTTTTCCATAACCAGCGTCGCTGTCATCATCTTGGTAAGTGACGCAATCTGTCTTCGCTCATTGCCGCTACTTTCGTAAAGGACTTTTTTCGTATCAACATCTATAATTAATGAGGAATGGGCATTGGGAATAGCCAGATTTGTCGCAGTTTCTTTTTTGATCGGCTGGAATATTGGAATTGGAGCTGGGGCGCTATTCACTGCCGATTTTTCCGTGTCTTTTTCCACGCCTTCGACAAAACCGGAATTTTCTTTCTGGATCGAAGCGGATTGATCATTATTGGGAATGCTAAAAGACTTACTCGCAAATAAAAACGAATTTAACGGCGCTATCACCAGCATTAAAACCATTGCTGAAGTCGACATGTGGAATTTTTAATTTTGTAATTTTTAATTTTGTAAATAATGTCTAAATTTCTAAATGTTTAAAAATTAAGACATTAAAAATTATTTAAAAATTCAAAAATTAAGAATTAAAAATTTTAAACTAATTATTATCTACAACGCTCTCTATCCTACTATCCTTCGATAATTCTTCGTAACTTGGTAATTTATCTACACTATCTATCCCCAGTTTTTTCAAAAATTCAAAGGAAATTTTGTAGACATATCCCCGCAAATCTTTCGGATTATCTATTCTCTCGATTAATCCCCTCATCAGCAAATTCCTGACGGTATAAGTGCAATTAACTCCTCTGATCGCTTCTATTTCGGCTCTCGAAATCGGCCCGCGATAAGCGATGATCGAAAGCACTTCGAGCGATGCATTTGATAACGATTCCTGAAGATCGCTTTTCACCACTTTGTCCACAAAAGAAGCATTTTCGGGACTAGTCGCCATTTGAGCTTCATCTTCTTTTTTGATTATCGTTATTCCTCTTTTTTGCGTTGAATAATCTCCGGTCAAAAGCATCAGAGCATTTTCAATGTCTTCCTTGGAAACTTCAATAATTTTTGCAATTTTTGTTATTTTCATCGGCTCCCCGCTGATGAACAAAAGGCTTTCAATCGCTGATTTCAAATTTTCTAATTCCATAATATCCGCATGTCATTCCGGGCTTGACCCGGAATCTACACTCCCTTAAATCGATAACGTAGATTCCCGCTTCCGCGAGAATGACAAAAAAGTTTAACTTTTAATTTTCATCTTAATATTCTCAAATAATTCATTTTGTTCCACGTTTATAATCTTCTGTTTCACCATTTCCAGCATCGCAAGAAATGAAACAATTACATCTATTTTGTCTTCCGCGCTGGAAACTAGTTCTGAAAATGATGTTTCTATCTTTCCTTTAATGAAATCATGGAGATGCCCGATTCTTTCTTCCAGAGTTATCACCTCTCGCACCATTTCTTCCTCCAATTTTTCGAATGCCGGAATTTCACTCAGCACTTTCAAAAAATATTTCTTGAAATCAAAAACATTAATGTTCTCCGGGGGATAGAAAAATGTTTTTATCGCCACAAATTTTTCCCTGGAAAAACTGATTCTTTTCGACTCGGACATTTTTCCAATGGAAATAGAAATATCCTTGAATTTCTTAAACTCGGCCAGTTGTTTTTCCAGATCCAATATCTCTTTTTCTTCTTCATCAGAAAACTCCAGCGTCGGCAGAAGCGCCTTGGATTTTATGAGGATAAGTTTGGACGCGACGGTCAAAAAATCAGCCAAATTTTCCAGTGTTATCTTTTCTTTTTGGCTTAGATACTCCAAATACTGATCCGCCACCGTTGCCAGACTTACTTCCGTAATACTCATTTTCTGCTCCTCAATTAACTGCAAAAGAAGGTCGAGCGGTCCCTCGAATTTATCCGATTTAAAATGATACGCCATAACTATACGATAACATAAAAATAAAAAGCTTGGAAGAGTCCAAGGTAATGTCCACATACATATGGCGGTTTTTCCAAGATAGAGTTATCTTGGAGGATGTGTATCAATATGCCAAAAACAATTAAAGAAGAACGGTTAAGATGGGTTTTACCCATCGCCAA